>NZ_JBTIYG010000016.1:0-12911 GCF_054401055.1 Gilvimarinus sp. F26214L
CAGCACCCAGCACCCAGCACCCAGCACCCAGCACCCAGCACCCAGCACCCAGCACCCAGCACCCAGCACCCAGCACCCAGCACCAAGCACCCAGCACCAAGCACCAGGTTCTGTTCCCTGAAGTGGACATCTGCCACTTGGACGATAAATCAACGAAAGAGAATCTCGCAGAAGACAATGACCCAACCTGCTGATCTGAAACGAAAAACGGCGCCCAAAGGCGCCGTTTGAATCGCTGCAGAAACCCTTACATATTGGGGTAGTTGGGGCCACCGCCACCTTCGGGGGTCACCCAGGTGATGTTCTGGGCCGGGTCCTTGATGTCGCAGGTCTTGCAGTGGACACAGTTCTGCGCATTGATCTGGAAGCGCTTGGAGCCGTCATTTTCCTCAACCACCTCGTAAACCCCCGCCGGGCAGTAGCGCTGAGCCGGCTCGTCGTAGAGAGGCAGATTCTTCTCGATCGGAATACTCGGATCCGTCAGCTTCAGGTGACAGGGCTGCTCTTCCTCGTGGTTCGTATTGGAGATGAACACCGACGAGAGCTTGTCGAAGGTGATTTTGCCGTCCGGCTTCGGATACGCAATGCGCTCGCATTCTGCAGCGGGCTTCAGCATCGCATGGTCAGGCGTACTGTCGCGGAAAGTCCAGGGCAGGGCGCCGTTGAAAATATTGATGTCGATGAAGCTGTAGGCGCTGCCCACCAGGTTGCCCCACTTGTGCTGGGCAGGGCCGAAGTTGCGCTGTACTTTCAGCTCCTTGTAGGCCCAGCTGGACTCGAACGCGTCCGTGTACTCCGCAAGCTCGTCGCTTTGGCGGCCGTCGGCAATGGCTTTTACCGCTACTTCTGCCGCAATCATGCCTGACTTCATGGCAGTGTGGGAGCCCTTGATCTTGGCGAAATTGAGGGTGCCCGCGTTGTCGCCGATCAGCAGGCCACCGGGGAAGGTCATCTTGGGCAGAGACTGCAGGCCGCCCTTCACGATGGCCCGGGCGCCGTAGGAGACGCGCTCGCCGCCTTCCAGAAACTTCTTCACGACCGGGTGCTGCTTGAAACGCTGGAACTCGTCGAAGGGGCTCATGTACGGGTTGCTGTAGGCCAGATCCGCGATCAGGCCGACCACAACCTGGTTGTCCTCCAGGTGATACAGGAAGGTGCCACCAGGGGTTTTGCTTTCGGTAAGCGGCCAGCCGGTGGTGTGCATGACCAGACCCTTCTTGTAATGGGTATCCGGCACCTTCCACAGTTCTTTCAAGCCGATGCCGTAATGCTGCGGGTCCTTGCCTTCGTTCAGATTGAACTTGTCGATCAGCTGCTTGCCCAGGTGGCCCCGGCAGCCTTCGCTGAACAGCGTGTACTTGGCGTGGAGCTCCATACCAGGCATGTAGCTGTCCTTGTGCTCTCCGTTGGGACCCACACCCATGTCGCCGGTGGCGATGCCTTTTACGCTGCCATCTTCATTGAAGAGCACCTCGGCAGCGGCAAAGCCCGGGAAGATCTCCACACCCAGCGCTTCCGCCTGCTCGGCCAGCCAGCGGCAGACGTTGCCGAGGCTCACCACGTAATTGCCGTGGTTGTGCATGGTCTTGGGCGCAAACAGGTTCGGCACCTTGATGGCGCCGGTCTCGCTGGTCAGGTAGTAAATCTGGTCTTCGGATACAGGCGCGAGAAGGGGGGCTCCTTTCTCTTCCCAGTCTGGAAACAGCTCGTTCAGGGCCGTGGGCTCCAGCACCGCGCCGGAGAGAATGTGCGCTCCCACCTCGGAACCTTTTTCCACCACACAGACGCTGAGGTCCTCGTTGAGTTGACGGAGCCGACAGGCCGCTGCCAGGCCGGAGGGGCCGGCACCAACGATGACCACGTCGTATTCCATGCTTTCTCGTTCCACAATATGCTCCTCTTGTCTGTATCTAACTGGATTGTGCACAAGTCAAGGGCGGAGGGTACCGCGTGAGGTGAGGAGGAGGGCCTGGCTACTACAATCTTCTGACCGCAATAAAATGAAAACCGCCCGGCCCCAACCAAACTTCGGCGCGCATTATACGGAAGACGCAAGCTCGAGGACAGAACCGTGCAAAGAAGCGTCGGTCCAAGGCTTGGATCTGCGTTCCCGGGCCCCGGCGTCGGAAGGCTAAAGTGTTGATTTTGAGAGGCGAAACGTTCACCATATGCGCCGCTCGCGGGACGCCGCCCTGACTTGGGGCCAATCCGCGGCACCAGGCACAGTCTATCAGCAGGATCCTCCGCCTCCGAATTCCTTTCCATTGTTCAACTGAATGGGTCATCCATGAAGATACTTGTAGCTGTTAAACGCGTTATTGACTACAACGTCAAAGTGCGCCCAAAAGCTGACGGCAGCGATGTTGATCTCGCCAACGTCAAAATGGCCATCAACCCCTTCTGTGAAATCGCGGTCGAAGAAGCGGTCCGTTTGAAAGAGGCTGGCACTGCCACCGAAATCGTGGCTGTCTCCATCGGTCCCAAGCAAGCACAAGAACAAATTCGTACAGCGCTGGCCCTCGGTGCCGATCGCGGCATTCACGTGGAGTGCGACACAAAAGTGGAGCCGCTCGCGGTGGCCAAGACTCTCAAGGCCATCATCGAGAAAGAATCTCCGGACCTGGTGATCCTGGGCAAGCAGTCCATCGATGCGGACAACAACCAGACAGGCCAGATGCTCGGCGCTCTGACCGGCCTGCCCCAGGGTACCTTTGCCTCCGAGGTGAAGGTTGCGGACGGCAAAGTTGCCGTGACCCGTGAAATTGATGGCGGTCTGCAGACGGTCGAGCTGAACCTGCCGGCCATCGTCACCACGGACCTGCGCCTGAACGAACCTCGTTACGCTTCCCTGCCCAACATCATGAAGGCCAAGAAGAAGCCTCTGGACACGACCACTCTGGAAGAGCTGGGCGTGAACGCTGAACCCCGCGTGAACCTGCTGAAAGTTGAACTGCCCCCCGAGCGCAAAGCGGGCATCAAAGTGGCAGACGTGGATGCGCTGGTCGACAAACTGAAGAATGAGGCGAAGGTAATCTGATGAGTATTCTAGTTATTGCGGAACACGACAACAGCAGCCTCAAAGGCGCTACGCTCAACACCATCAGCGCAGCTCAAGCGATTGGCGGTGACATCGAAGTGCTGGTCGCCGGCAGCGGCTGTGCCAGCGTTGGCGAAGCCGCCGCGAAAATTCCCGGCGTCAGCAAGGTTCTGGTCGCGGACAACGCAGCCTACGAGCACCAGCTGGCCGAGAACGTTGCACAGCTGGTCGGCGAAATTGGCGGAAACTACACCCACATCCTCGCGCCCGCCACAACCAGCGGCAAAAATATGCTGCCGCGTGCGGCAGCGCTGCTGGACGTGCAGGCCATTTCCGACATCAGCTCTGTCGAAAGCGCCGATACCTTCAAGCGTCCCATCTACGCGGGCAACGTCATTGCAACCGTTCAGAGCTCCGATCCGATCAAGGTGATCACCGTTCGCGGCACCGCCTTCGATCCGGCACCGGCAGAAGGTGGTTCTGCAAGCGTAGAGAGCCTCGACTCGGCGCACGACGCCGGCGTGTCCAAGTTTGTGGGTGAGGAGCTGGCCAAGAGCGAGCGCCCCGAACTGACCACTGCCCGGGTTATCGTTTCCGGCGGTCGCGGCATGCAGAACGGCGAAAATTTCGAAATGCTGTACAAGCTGGCCGACAAGCTGAACGCTGGTGTGGGTGCTTCCCGCGCAGCGGTGGATGCGGGCTTCGTACCCAACGACATGCAGGTTGGCCAAACCGGTAAGATCGTTGCGCCGGAACTCTACATCGCCGTTGGCATCTCCGGTGCCATCCAGCATCTGGCCGGTATGAAGGACAGCAAGGTGATTGTTGCCATCAACAAGGACGAAGAAGCTCCGATCTTCCAGGTGGCGGACTACGGCCTGGTTGGCGATCTCTTCGACGTGATTCCAGAGCTGGAATCCAAGCTGTAATAACAAGCCGGCCTCGCGCCGGCTTTTTTGTGTGCGCGGGAGACTACCGGCCACCGGATCGGCGGTCATCAGGTCTCCCGTGAGTCCTTCCGCTTCCACTGCTGACGTCTTGTTCCTATGCCTATCTCAACTCCCGACCTCTGCGACAACAACCCCGATCTGGTGCGTGTTTGCGAACCCATGTTCGGCAATTTTGGTGGCCGCGATGCCTTCGGCGGCGAGATCGTGACGATCAAGTGTCACGAGGACAACTCGCTGGTGAAGGAGAACGCGGGCAAGCCCGGCAAGGGCAAAGTAATGGTGGTCGATGGTGGCGGTTCCCTCCGGCGCGCGCTGCTGGGCGACATGATCGCCGAGAATGCCGTGAAGAACGGATGGGAGGGGCTGATCATATTTGGCTGCGTGCGTGACGTGGACGCGCTGTCGGAACTGGACCTGGGTGTCCAGGCCCTCGCGGCTATTCCCCTCAAAACCGAAAAGCGGGGTATCGGGGACCTCAACGTCCCGGTGACCTTCGCCGGTGTCACTTTTCACCCGGGCGAGTTTGTTTACGCGGACAACAATGGTGTGATCGTTTCCGCGAAAGCGCTGGAGCTTTAGAAGTTCGTCTGACCGGTTCACCCCCGGCGCGTTTTTTCACCCGTTGCCGCGGTTCGTCAGTTCAGACGACTGCTTTTCGGGGCCCCGGCGGCGATCTGGTCGGCGAAAGGTTGCGGCTCGAGCGCCGCGAGCCAGTCTCCGAACTGGTGGGCCGGCATCGCTTTGCTCAGAAAATTCCCTTGGATCAGATCGCATCCGAGGGCGTCCAGAATAGCCAGACTCTGCTCATTTTCCACTCCCTCGGCCACTACGGTAATGCCCAGGTTATGGGCCATTTCGATAGCGGCCTTGACGATCTTCTGGTCGTCGCCGTCCCTGTCCAGGTTCAGAATGAAACTCTTGTCGATCTTCAGCTCCTGAAGCGGCAGCGATTTGAGCTGGCTGAGGGATGAAAACCCGGTTCCGAAATCATCCATGGCCACCGCCAGACCTGTTCGGCTCAGGCGCCGAAGGTTGCGCACGGCCTGCCGGGGTTGCTCCATCATTGCGGTTTCCGTGATCTCCACCAGCAGCCGCGATTTTTCGATGCGGGCACCGCGGATTGCCGCGGCCAGGTGGTCGACGAACTGACTCTTGAGCAGGTCCTGGGCGGAGATATTGATACTGATTCCCACCCTGATCTTATTGCGCTTCCATTCGGAGAGCTGGGCGATGGCCTTATCCACCAGCCAGGTGCTGAGCTCCGTAATGTGTCCGGAATGTTCCGCCAGCGGAATGAACTCGTCCGGAAGCAGCAACCCCAGGGCGGGGTGTCGCCATCGGACAAGAGCTTCCACTCGCTCAATGTTCTGGTTGCGCAGATTCAACTGGGGCTGGAGAAAGAGTTCGAACTGGTCGCTCATGGCGGCATCGCGCAGGGAGTGGGTGATCTGGATCCGCCGCAGGTGCAGGGCGTCCTGCCCACTCTCGTAGATCTCGAAATGAGTTCTCTTCACGAAAGTCTGGGACAGTGCGATATTGGCCCGGCGGAGCAGATCCGCGTAGGCGTGGCCATGGTCGGGGTACAGGGCGACGCCGAAATGCACGTCCAGGGACAGTTCGGCGTCGCCCACGGGAAAAACTGGTGCAAAAGCGGACGTGAGCCGCTCGCGCAGTTGATCGGCCGTCTCCGCTGTTGTGCCTTCGACGTAAATTGAAAACCGGTCGCTTTCGAAGCGAGCAATCCGGTCCCGGGCCCCTAGTGCGGCTTTGACCCGGCCGGTGGCAGCTTTCAGCAACTGGTTCGCGGCTTCGACGCCGTAGATGTCGGTAAGCTGGCTCAAACCGCGAATCTGCATGAGCACCAGGGCGCAGGGCGGTTGCTGCCGGTCGGCGAGCTTCGAGGTAATCCACAGTTCGAAATGGTGGCGGTTGGCGACCCCTGTCAATGGATCGTGCTGCGCCTGGAAGCTGTAATGACTCTCCCGCTCTTCGATGGCCCGCTGCATGGCATTGAAGGCGTTTTCCAATGGTCCAAGCCGACGGCTGTCCGCAAAAGCCAGGTTCTTGCTGTAGTCGCCGTGGGCAATGCGGTGCGCCGCCAGCGCCAGGGACCGCACCGCATGGTTCGCTCGGCCGGAAAACCAGAACGCAACAGCGGCGGCCAACAGTGCGATCAGCAGCAGAACCACGAGCAACTGGCTGCGCAGAGCCTGGTACGCGGCCAGGTCATCGGCGATTGAGGTGGACAGCAGGAGTAGCAGCTCGTCTTCGGTGGACTGGAGCAGAGGGTAGGACAGGCTCTGCCAGTTATTCTCTTCCAGCGCCTGTCGAAAGTCCGCCACAGTGGGCTGCAGCCGGCTGCGCGGCTCCAGGAGCCCGGCAAGGGAATCGGGCAGGGTAGTGACCTGCTGAACCCCTCCCGTGGAATCCTGATAGAGCACAGTGGCCTGGGTCTGTGTGACCGCTTTGAGCGTATCCATCAACTCGGCATCGATTCTGAAGCCCATGCCGACCCAGGCCACCCAGTTGGCCGCTTTGACCGGCGCGAACACCAGCTGGTAGGGACGTTCGTTGATTACCGCCACGGCCGATGTCCGGTTCAGCTCGCTGGCGGGCAATCGACGAAACACGGAAGCGGAAAAGTCTTCCTGCGGGCGCGGGGAAATAACTCGGCCGCGCCCGTCAACGAGCACACTGAGATCGGCCGCAATGCTTTGCTGGTGGGCGAGTAGGAGTTGGACAACTTCGTTGTCGTTGCGAGTGATGGCATGTTTGGCGATCGCCTGCCGGAAGCGCATGTCCTGGGCCAGCAGGCTGGCGTGCCCGGACAGTTGTTCCCTGCGGTCCAGCAGCATTCTGTCAAACACGCGCCCGGCCATGGCCAGGTCGGTACTTGCGCGTTCTCGGATATTGTTTTTCGCTGCCTGCAGCACGGCAACGACGGTCACGGCCAGGGCCAGCAGGACCAGGGCGGTAGTGATGGCCAGCATGCTGCGGCGGATACCCTGCGGCACGGTCATTACCTTCGGCGTCGACCCGTATTCACGGGTCCTTGTGGGCCCGTCGCTAGCGCGCCGGGTATGTTTATCGCATGCATTTTGCTGATGTTGGACTGATGTTGGACCCTACACGGACGTGGCAGTTTCCGGTTTATGGCATCCACCGCGTCGGGCGGGGCCCCGTAAGCAACTCATCTGCCCCTGGCAGCCCAAAGATTATCAGAAGTTACAAGGAGGAAATATGGCCGGTACCAATTCTCCAACCAGTGATCGTAATTACGATGTGATCAGTGTGATGTACCACTTGCTTCAGGGGTCCGACACTCTGGACCAGTACTGCGCGGACGCAGAAAATTCCAACGACAGCGAGTTGGCGGCATTTTTCCGCGAGGTTCAGGACAGTAACAAGCAATTAGCCGACAAGGCCCAGAAACTTCTGAAGAATCGGCTTCAGTAACCCGGTAATGGCTGCGATTGCGCCCGACGATTCGAGCACCGAAAACACGAAAGGCGGTGACCTCCGGTCGCCGCTTGCCTCACCACGCTTTCCGACCTGCTTTGGCTGCGTACCTGACCTGCTGCGTTAGCCGCAGGCACGCGAGCTGACCGGCCGCGCGCTCCACTAAAGCGCGATGGGTGCCCGCGTGTCCCCTCCTTACGCGACCTGGGAGGTCCCTGCCTCTACCATCACTCAGCTCGGTTGCGCTAACTGAGCGTGCGCCCGGGAGTCGCCATGACAGAAGCGCGCCCGAGGGCGCGCTCCGCCTCGGGGTCAGACCGGATCAGTTGGAGCTTGGCGGTGGGGTCTCTTCCTGACCCGCGCCGGGCAACTGCTGATCGGCCTCGGGTTGTTGATTGTATTCGGGCTGACTGGTCGGGCTCGGAGACTGTTGTTCAGTACTGCTGGGCGGCTCCTGAACCCCTGTATCCGGCGATTGGGTCTCAGTGCCGCCCGCCGCGGGGGACTCCTCCGGCAAATCGATTTGCTGATCGGTGGTTCCGCCCTGGCCCCGGCTCTGGGTCTCCGGTTGGGTTTCCGCTTGTTCGGTTTGGGTTTCTTCCTCTGTTTCGCCCATGCCAACGCTTCCGCCCTGTTCCTGAGTGCAGGCGGTCAGGGCACAGGTACATAGAACAGTGGTAAGAAAAGTAGACAGTGTCGGTTTCATCGTTAGCTCCCAGCTTTCTCTGATGATATCCAGCGCGCCTCGTGCGCACCTTGGGATTTGCAGCTTGACCCCTCAGGCCCTGCGACCGGTTGTGTGTAGCAGGAATCGTACCCGCCAACGGGGAATCATGTCGGGGGTTCGGGCCCTTGTCGATTATGAGACGCGGTTCAATTTCCAAATGCGATTACGAATCCCGCCCATACAGAGGGTAGTGGCCGGGTGGCCCATACATACGGAGCCGATGGCGGGGGCGCGCGCGAGCCCCGACACTCGTCAAAAGTCGAACCGCGCCGGCTGGCCACAAAGCACTCCGGCTCCAGTGGTCGTCGGCGCCCGATCCTGGCGGGCACTCGAGCCCGGGGTTGTGGGGCCCGCGGGTTCCGGCGGTTGCGCCTGCTCCCGCACCTCGGGCCTTGAACGCTGAAGAAGCGGCGCGCCCGGCGGATCTACTGCCGCCGATTCGCTGAGGCTTTTGCAATTTTTGGAATCGCTTGCCAGACCTTCCTTGTCGCCGAGAGGAAGGGATCGGGAGCAAAACCCGAGCTCATCGGTTATAGTGGCCCGCCGGACCCTGTGTCCCTCACACACCTTTGGTTCAGATCAGGAGTCGTCGAACACAATGAATACACGCTTGTTATCCTCTGCTTTCTCAGCCCTCCCGGTGCGCCTCGGTAGCCTTCTGTTCCTCGCCTGTTTTACCGCCTCAGCCAATGCGGATTGGGAGTTGAACAACGGGGCTTCCTTTCTGAACTTTGTGACCACCAAAGCCGCCAACGTGGCGGAAGTTCATCACTTCGAACAGCTTTCGGGCAAGGTGGATCGGAAAGGTCATGCGCAACTGGTCATCGAACTGGGGAGCGTCAACACGGCCATTCCCATTCGCGATGAACGCATGCGCGACATGTTGTTTTTGGTCGACCGCCACCCGCAGGCGGTACTCGAGGCCCAGGTTCCCATCAGCGATCTGGAGAAGATGAAGGCAGGCGAATCCCGCCGACTGATCCTCGACGGTAAACTGGCCATGCACGGCCTCGAGACGCCGGTCGCGAGCCCGGTGCGCGTGGTCAGACTGGCGGACGGATCCCTGCAAGTAAGCAGCGTGCGGCCTCTCCTGGTCCACGGCAAGGATGTGGGTCTGATCGAGGGGATTGAAAAGCTCCGGGAAGTGGCCGGCTTGCCCAGTATCAGTCAGAGCGTCGCCGTGACTTTTGACCTGAACTTCCGGGAGAGCTGATCAGGCGGTTGTCGCCGCTGCCTGCCGGGTCGGCGGCGCGCTGTCATTTTGTCAGTAAAATTCCGCCCACACAGGGCAGTGGTCGGAAGGCTTTTCCATGCCGCGAATCTCGTAGTCGATGCCTGCCGCCACGCAACGCTCCATCAGCACGGGCGTGGCGAGAATGTGGTCAATCCGCAGGCCGCGTTTCGGCTCCCGCTCGAAGCCGCGGGAGCGGTAATCGAACCAGCTGAACTGTTCGGCGTTCCCCGGGTAGTGTTTGCGGTAGGTGTCCGCCAGACCCCAGTCACACAGCGTCTGCAACCACTCGCGTTCTTCCGGCAGGAAGCTGCACTTGCCTTTGCGCAGCCACGCTTTGCGGTTGTCCTCGCCGATACCGATGTCGCAGTCTTCTGGCGCCACATTCATGTCACCCATTACGATCAGGGGCTGATCGGGACGGAATTTCTCCTCCACCTGACGGCGCAGGTCGCCGTAGAACTTCTCCTTGTTGGGAAATTTGCTGGGGTGGTCCCGGCTCTCGCCCTGGGGGAAGTAGCAGTTGACCACCCCCAGTGCTCCGAAACCCGGAACGTCGAACTCGCCCTGTATAAAACGACGCTGGGCTTCCTCTCCGTCGTGGTCGAAGCCCTTTTGCAAGCCCTGCAGACCGTCGCGAAAGAGGAGGGCGACCCCGTAGTGACCCTTCTGCCCGTGAAAACCGACCTGATACCCGAGTTCGTGGATCTCCGCGAGGGGAAATTCCTCGTCGGTCACCTTGGTCTCCTGGAGGCCGATGATGTGGGGGTCGTGACGTTCGATAACCGCAGCCAGCTGATGGAGCCGTGCGCGGATGCTGTTGACGTTAAAGGAAACAACTTTCATGGAGGTTTTTATGGAGGCTTGCAGTGAAAGAAACGGCGCGCAAAAAAAAGGCCGCCCAGATTAGCGGGCGGCCTTGACGATTTCAAGATGGGCCGGGGTCGCCGGCCTCGCAAACTCAGAAATTAGCGACCTTCTGTACGCGATCCGAGCGCTGCAATTTGATGTAGTCCACCAGAACGTAGCCGGTTTCATTCAGCACCGGATCCTTCTCGAGGCTGATTTCTCCCGGGTCGCTAATGGGTTCCTCTTCCTCGCCATCCAGCGCTTCATCGCCTTCCGCGGCCAGATAGGTTTCCAGGTCCTTGTAGGGAGTCAGGCCCTTGGCCTCGCGCCGCTTGTTCTCCAGGCTCATGGCTTTTTTCTTCAGGCGTTCCTCTTCGGCCTTGCGCTCCGCAAGGTTGAGGGAAATCATCTTGCGATCGTTCAGGGCCTTACTGATCTCGGCCTGCTCCACCAGATAGACAAAATCCGGGTCGTTTGCCGCGCGCTCCTCATGCTTGGACTGGAGGAGGGGGACCATGGGCTCCAGCTCATAGTATTTGGCATGGGGCGCTTCGTGAATCTGATCCCAGGGCAGGGCGTAGTCGTAGGAGCTTTCACCCACCATCTCCAGATCGATCAGATCCGGGAAGGCAACGTCGGGCACCACACCGCGGTGCTGCGTGCTGTCGCCGGATACCCGGTAAAACTTGGATTCAGTAATCTTGAGCTCACCTTCATGAACTTTCACCAGTGATTGAACCGTGCCCTTGCCGAAGGACTGGTTGCCCACAACCAGGCCGCGCTGGTAGTCCTGAATGGCACCTGCGAAGATTTCTGATGCCGAGGCGCTGAACCGATTGACCAACACCACCATGGGTTTGCGAAAGGCGGCCATGCTGCGTGAACCGCGGTCCCGGAGGATGCGATTGTCGCTCTGGCGGATCTGCACCACCGGACCCGGGTCAAGGAAGAGATCGGTCAGCATGGTTGCTTCCTGAAGCGAGCCGCCGCCATTGTCTCGCAGGTCCAGGATTATTCCGTCGACCTTGTCCTGTTCCAATTCGTCCAGAAGCCGGCGCACATCGCGCGTGGTGCTGCGATAGTTGGGATCACCGTTTCGGTATGCCTGGAAGTCCTGGTAGAAGTTGGGTACGTCGATCACTCCCACTTTGTAGATGGACTCGCCATCGGTGAGCTCGAACACCGCCTTTTTGGCCGCCTGGTCTTCCAGTTTCACTGTGTTTCGGGTGATGCGGATGGTCTTCGGTACGTTGTCGGGTGGAAGGACTTCCAGCCGTACCACGGTGTTGCGAGGGCCCCGAATAAGGTTGACCACTTCGTCCAGGCGCCAGCCAATTACATCCACCATTTCGCCCTCATCGCCCTGTCCAACAGCGACAATGCGGTCCGCGGGCCGCAGCTGACCCTGTTTGTCGGCAGGCCCGGCGGGAACAATCCGATCCACCTTTGTGTATTCGTCTTCCACCTTGAGAACGGCGCCGATCCCTTCGAGAGAGAGGGACATGTTGATATTGAAGTTCTCCAGAGTACGTGCCGACAAATAATTGGTGTGCGGGTCGTACAGCGTCGTCAACGCGTTCATCATGGTCTCGAACGCGTCGGTGCTGGTGTACTGATCCAGGCGCTTGAGCTGGTTGGTGTAGCGGCGGATCAGCGTCTCCTTGGCTTCCTCCAGAGATTTGTCCGCAAGCATCAGGTTCAGCAGGTTGGATTTGGTCATCTTGCGCCAGCGAGTGTTGGCCTCGGCCTGGTCGGGCGCATAGGACGCATCATCCGTGTCCACCAACAGGTCTTCGTCTTTGGTGAAGTCAAACTGTGCATCTTCGTTTTTGAGCTGGGACAGGACGGCTTCCAGACGGACCTTCATGCGCGAACGGTAACGGTTGAAAATCTCAAAGCCCAGTTCGAGGTTGCCCGATTTCAAGGCGTCGTCGAAGCGCTTGCGATTCTTGTTGAAATCATCGATGTCGCTCTGGAAGAAGAAAGTCTTGGCCGGATCGAGCATATCCAGGTAGTTGTCCAGGAAGCGCCCGGAGACCTGGTCATCCAGGCGCATGTCGCGGTAATGGCGGTCCTCCAGACTGCGAACCACGTCCTTGGCCGTTTTCACCTGTCCCGAAGTCGGCTCCAGGGGCTCGAAGGCGGCGAAGGAACCCGCCGAAAAGAGGGCAAGTACAAGGACGATGGAAAGGCGCTTGAGAGGGGTGGTAAATCCGTAGGTTCTTGATTTTACATACATTATTGGGGAGGACCTGCTCATAACTGAAAAATAGTGTCCGGACTTCGCTGCCGCGCCTGCTCCATACGGGAGATGGAGCGCCGGCGTCACCCGCTGCGGCAATCATAAGCCCCGTTGAGGCATCAAAGGCTCAGTCCGGGCAAACTGAACCAAAATCTAACACTTCCCATTGATTGCTCCAAGCTGCATTTAGTTCAATGCTCGGCCGCGAAGGGCGTGTTCAGGCGTCGGGACGGTAGAGTGGGTGGGAAGGCGGGTAGGGCAGGGCGCCTGCGAATTTGTCGAACTCGGGGAGTCCGAACCAAGATCTCCAGCTGAGCTATACAAAAAAGCCCTCCAAATGGAGGGCGCTGTTTATGCCGGAGAGATGGACTCGCCCCGTCCTGGGGCTCGGGCCTGCGGCCCGCCCTGCGGGCGCC
>NZ_JBTIYG010000016.1:13008-91375 GCF_054401055.1 Gilvimarinus sp. F26214L
CCTGCGAATTTGTCGAACTCGGGGAGTCCGAACCAAGATCTCCAGCTGAGCCATACAAAAAAGCCCTCCATTGGAGGGCTTTTTTGTATGGCGCACCCGGAGAGATTCGAACTCCCGACCAAGTGGTTCGAAGCCACCTACTCTATCCAGCTGAGCTACGGGTGCGTGTGAGGGCGCGAATTCTACCCAATTCGTCGGAAAAGGAAAAGGGGGGCGGGGCAAAGGAGGAGGTGAGCGGGGCGCGGGGACCGCAAGCAGATGGTTAGATGGGCTGGCGCTTATGATTTAAATCAATCGTACTCGCCTTTGATGTGGCAAGCGGGATCTCACTTCTTAGAATGTCCACAAAGTAGTTATGGACAATATCCGGTTCAGCCGGGCAAAGGAGTTTTGCAGCCGTTAACCAGAAAGATAACAGAGGTGAGAAGATGTTGAAGAAAATGGGATTCGTTTTGTGCTGTGTGGTC
The DNA here is from genome assembly GCF_054401055.1 of Gilvimarinus sp. F26214L. Classification (NCBI taxonomy): domain Bacteria; kingdom Pseudomonadati; phylum Pseudomonadota; class Gammaproteobacteria; order Cellvibrionales; family Cellvibrionaceae; genus Gilvimarinus; species Gilvimarinus sp. F26214L. The sequence continues at coordinate 13,476 of NZ_JBTIYG010000016.1, forward strand.
AGCCCGCTGGTAAACGCCGACCTGGTCGGGAGCTATGTGTCTGAGGAGGAATGCACACTGACGGTCGAAACACTGGATCGTGCGGCTGGTTACGCGGACGCCGTTTACAGCCTGCGCTCCGACGGATTTGGCTCCTGTGAATGGACGGGCCTCGGCGTTGGCAAGAGGACCTTTATCGATGCGGGAATAGCCTCAGGCGCCACCCGCGGCTTTGTGGAGGTGCAATGGCCGTTTGGCCCGGCCGGTGAGCAGGTAAGAGTGACCTTCCTGGATACCGACGGCAGCATTCTGCGCAAGGAAACCTACACACGACGATAAACGCGCCGGACAGGTGCCCGCGCGCTGGTGGGTGCAATGGACAACGCGCCAGCATCAGGTCGTGTTGTGATCGAATTCCGAAACCCTTGTGATCACCGGGGGTAGCATCGAGGTCTCTGGAGTATTGCGACCGGGTCTCCTGCTGCCACTCGACCGGTCGAGCGAAATGGGCGGTGTCGCCATCGCTTCGCCAATAATCACAATGAAGGGGTGAGAATGGGTCGAGCAAAGCGAATTGCGGTCCTCGTTTACGAGGACTGCCTTGCTACCGAAGTTTTCAGCCTTTGCGATCTCTTCCTGAAGGCCAATGGACCGGACGCTGGCGCTCCCCTGTTTGAAACGGAGTTGATCAGCGCCACCGGAGGACGGGTCCGGGCCGCGGGCGGTTTTCCCCTCTCGTCGGTGCAACCGTCCCAGCCCTGCGATCTGCTGGTGATTCCCGGTTTCGAGTTCGCGAGTCGCGATGCGCTTTCCCGTCGGCTCCAGGGGCTGCTCGGGGAAGCCCGTCTAATCAAAAAGCTCAGCGACTCGGGTTCTGAGCTGGCCGGGATCGGCCTCGGTGCCATGGTTCTGGCGGAGGCCGGTATGCTGGATGGATGCCATGTTGCGGCGGACTGGCTCCACGCGCCCTTGCTGGCCGAGCGTTATCCCTCAGTGAAGGTGGATGCGGATACTGTAGTGCTGGATGTCGGCGGGATCATCACCACAGGCTCCCCCACGGGCGCCGTGGATCTGGTGATTCACTACCTGTGCAAAGTGGGGGAAGGGGAGCGGGCCGCCCGCATCGCCGGCATTCCGCCAGGCAACGGTACCCTCGACTGTCGTGCCCCTGTGCACAAAGCCACTATCGAAAGCGTCCCGGGCGAGAAAGGATTTTCGGAACGGGTGCGTGAGTGGCTGAAACAACGTTGCCAGCAAGCGTACGACGCGGAAGCATTGGCCCGTGCCTTTCAGGTGAGTGAGCGGACCCTGCTGCGACGCTTTCAGGCGGAAACCGGCCTGTGCCCCCGGACCTATCTGCAATCCTATCGCATGCACCTGGCCAGGCATTTGCTCCGAACCAGTCCCTGGAGCGTGGCCGAGATCTCCGCGCGCATAGGTTGTACGGACACGGCGGAATTCTGCGCGCTTTTCCGGCGAGAGGTGCACCTCTCGCCGGAGGAGTATCGCCACCGCTTTTCATCGCCGTTTCAGGTGCGACGAGAGGAGGGTGACCCGCGCCTGGCGCCGCTGGACCCCCTTCCTTCCTGAATCCCTTCTGGCCCCTTGAGCCATTTCCTGCCGGCAGCATGGGAGCCCTTCAGCGCTCACCCACGGGCAGCTCGGTCGTGTCCTTGATGCGGGTAATCGCCACGTTGGAATGCATCTCCCGGATGTTGGATACCTGAGCCAGGTACTTGCGGGCGAAATTCTCGTAGTGGTGCACGTCCTTGCAGACGATCTTCAGCATGTAGTCCATGGTGCCGGTCATGGTGTAGCACTCCACAACCTCGGGAAATCGCGCCACCTGGCTTTCGAACTCGGAGAGGGCGGAGCCGTGATGGCTCGCCAGGTTCACCGACGTGAATACCACTACCCCGAGCCCCAGTTTCTCCGGATCCAGCAGCGCCACCCGCTTCTTGATATAGCCGGCTTCCTCCAGCCGGCAGATCCGGCGCCAGCAGGGGGACTGGGAAAGGCCCACTTTTTCCGCCAGTTCCGCTGTGGTGAGGCTGGCGTCTTTTTGCAGCAGTCCGAGAAGCTGAAGGTCAACCGGACTGAGCTCGGGAGTAGTGGTTTGCATAATTATTCCCCGGTTTACGGTGCTTTACACTAAGAATATCCCTAGTCTGCCAAGTTTCCCGAAAAATAAAAATAAATTTCCGCCTTATCCTTGATAGATTTCCCAAAACGGCCCACAAGGCCGATTTGGCTAATCCTCACAGTGATCGGGATTGGCTGTTCGTTGGAGCTAGAAGAGAGAAAAAGCCGCGTGTTTCCCTTCCGGGGGGCCAGTGATCCTGGACACCCGAAGCGAAGCAGAATAATGCTGTTTCTTTCCGCCGGTCAGTCGAGCAGTCCCGATCAACTGTTTAAGACCTCAAAAAGGCGGAGATGGATATGGCAGTACGCAAAATCTCGCTCGACGACAAATACGCCCTGGACACAGCCCGGGCCTACATAACGGGCATCGAAGCACTGGTGCGACTTCCCATGCTGCAGCACCAGCGGGACTTGGAGGCGGGGCTCAACACCGCCGGCTTCATATCCGGCTACCGCGGCTCGCCCCTGGGTACCGTGGACCAGGCGCTCTGGAAGGCCAAACCCTACCTGGATAAGCATCACATCCACTTCCAGCCTGGTGTCAACGAAGACTTGGCCGCCACGTCCGTGTGGGGGTCCCAGCAAGTGGGCCTGTTCCCCGGCGCCAAGTACGACGGCGTGTTCGGCATGTGGTACGGCAAGGGCCCCGGCGTGGACCGAAGCATGGACGCCATCAAGCACGCCAACGCCTTCGGTACCAGCAAGCATGGCGGCGTTCTCGCGGTGGCAGGGGACGATCACGCCTGCAAATCATCCACGCTGCCACACCAGAGCGAGCACATGTTCATCGGCGCTTCCATTCCGGTGCTCAACCCGGCCAACGTACAGGAGGTTCTGGACCTGGGTATTTTCGGCTGGGAGCTGTCACGCTTCAGCGGCTGCTGGGTGGGCCTGAAGGCCATCACCGAGAACATGGATTCCGCTATCTCCGCCGAGATTGACCCGCACCGGGTCAACATCGTCATCCCGGAAGATTTCGAGATGCCGCCCGAGGGCCTGAACGCCCGCTGGCCCATCACGCCGCTCGAGCAAGAGCGGATCCTCAACAAATACCGCATCTACGCCGCCCGGCACTTCGCCCGCGCCAACAACCTCAACAAGGTGATGATCGACAGCCCCAACCCGCGGCTGGGCATCATCACCAGCGGCAAGTCCTACCTCGACGTGCTGCAAGCTTTGGAGGACCTGGGCATCGATGAGCGCATGGCCGCCGAGATCGGCCTGCGGGTGTTCAAACTGGGCATGTCCTGGCCGCTGGAGCCGGTGGGCACTCACGAGTTTGCCAAGGGCCTGGAAGAGATCCTTGTTGTGGAGGAAAAGCGCAGCATTATCGAGGATCAGCTCACAGGCCAGCTCTACAACTGGCCCGTCAGCGAGCGCCCGCGGGTGATCGGGGAGTTTGATGAGAATCACCAGGACCTGCTGCCCAACCTTGGGGAGTTGACTCCCGCGCAAATCGCCCGAGCCATCGCTTCGCGCATCAGCCGCTTCTTCGACTCGGAGCTGATGCACAAGCGTCTGGAGTTCCTGGAAGCCAAGGAGCAGCGCCTGGCCCAGCCGCGCAAACTGGTGGAGCGCAGGCCGCATTTCTGCTCCGGCTGCCCTCACAACACCTCCACCAAACTGCCGGACGGCAGCGTGGCCTTTGCAGGCATCGGCTGCCACTACATGGCTCAGTGGATGGATCGCGATACCCTCACCACCACCCAGATGGGCGGAGAAGGGGCCATCTGGATCGGGCAGGCGCCCTTTGTGGAAACGCCCCACGTATTCCAGAACCTGGGCGACGGAACCTACTTCCATTCGGGCCTGCTGGCCATTCGTTCGGCCATCGCCTCAGGCGTCAACATCACCTACAAGATCCTCTACAACGACGCGGTGGCAATGACTGGCGGTCAGCCGGTGGATGGCACGCTGACGGTGGACCAGATTGTTCATCAGCTGCGCGGCGAAGGCATCAAGCGCATCGCGCTGGTGAGCAACGAGCCGGACAAATACGGACACGATTTTCCGCGCTTCGAAGGGCTCACCATCGATCACCGGGATGACCTGGACGCAATTCAGGACGAACTGCGCAAGACCCCCGGCACCACTATTCTGATTTACGACCAGGGCTGCGCCTCGGAGAAGCGCCGCAAGCTGAAAAAACTGGCAAGCCCGCCGTTGCCCAAGCGCGTGTTCATCAACAAGGCCGTGTGCGAAGGCTGCGGGGACTGCAGTGAAAAATCCAATTGCCTCTCGGTGCTGCCCGCCGCAACGGAAGCGGGCGTGAAGCGGGAGATTGATCAGAACGCCTGCAACCACGATTACTCCTGCCTGAAGGGTTTCTGCCCCAGCTTCGTCACCCTCGAAGGGGCCGAACTGCGCAAGAGCAAATCCGGCGCAGGCGAGATCGACTTCCCGGAACTGCCGGAGCCTGTAAAACCCGCCATCCACCAACCCTGGAACATCGTCATCACCGGCGTGGGTGGAACCGGCGTGCTCACGGTCGGTTCACTGCTGGCCATGGCCGCTCACATTGAAGGGTTGGGCTGCTCCACCCTGAACCAGACCGGTCTGGCCCAGAAATTCGGCTCCGTCATCAGTCATGTGCGCATTGCCAAACAGCAGGACGACATCTACTCGGTTCGGGTTCCCGCCGGCGACGCGGACCTGCTGCTGGGTTGCGATCTGGTGGTTTCCGCTTCCGACGAATCCCTGGCCAAACTGCGCAAGGGTCGCTCCTATGCGGTGGTGAACGAGTATCAGTCGGTCACCTCGGATTTCATCTTCGAGAAGGACTACCAGTTCCCGGCGGAAGACATGAAAGCAGCCATAGGCGCGGAAGTGGGCGATGACCACCTCAGCCTCACTGACGCGACGCGCATTGCCCGCCAGGTGCTGGGCGATTCCATTGCCGGCAACCTGTTTCTGCTCGGCTACGCCTACCAGCGCGGCCTGATTCCCCTGCAAGCCGAGTCCATCGACGCGGCAATCGAGCTGAACAAAGTCGCGATCGAGATGAACCGCCAGGCCTTCCTCTGGGGTCGGGTCGCCGCGGCACAGCCGCAATTCCTGGATCAGTATCTGGGCGGAGAGCAGGAATTCACTCCTCTCACTGACCTGGACGAGATCATTGAATGGCGAGCCAAGTTCCTGGTGGATTATCAGGACCAGGCCTATGCGGACAAGTACCGCAACTTCGTGGCCCGCGTGCGGAAAACCGAGGAAGTGGCTCTGGGTACCGAGGACAAGGCTTCGCTGAAGTTCACCAAAGCCGTGGCGAAAAGCTACTTCAAGCTGCTGGCCTATAAGGACGAGTACGAAGTGGCTCGGCTTTACACCCAAACCGACTTCCGCGATCAGTTGCGTAACCGCTTCAGTGGCAAGTTCAAGGTGAGCTTCCAGTTTGCACCGCCACTGCTTGCGAAGAAGGATCCGCACACCGGGCATCTGCGCAAGCGCGAATTCGGCCCCTGGGTCTGGCCACTGCTCAGTGCCGTAGCACGGCTCAAATTCCTGCGCGGTACCCGCTTTGACCCGCTGTCCTACACTGCCGAGCGGCGGCTGGACCGCGAGTTGATCGCAAGCTTCGAGCAGTCAGTGGAACAGTTGCTCCCGAACATCAACTGGGACAACCACACCACAGCCGTGGAAGTTGCCAAGCTGCCTCAAAGTGTGCGCGGCTACGGACACGTGAAGGAGAAGGCAGCGGAAGGCTATCGCCAGCAACTCGCTGCCTTGATGGATCGCTTTGCCAACCGGGAGCAGGTTGTTCGCATCGTGGATCGGGTTGCGTAAAGCCCATGGAAGAGGTGCAAAACAACCGTCCGCTTTCCAAACAGTTTTTGGTGGATTTCAGGAGCCAGGCAGTATGAACATCTTCGACAACCCGCATTACGACAAGCACGAAAAAGTGGTGTTTGGTTACGACGAGGCTTCGGGCCTCAAAGCCATCATCGCCGTTCACAACACCGCCCTTGGCCCCTCGCTGGGCGGGTGCCGGATGCATCCCTATGCCACCGAGGAGGCTGCTCTCGCGGATGTGCTGCGTTTGTCCAAGGGCATGACCTACAAATCCGCCATGGCGGAACTGCCCCTGGGTGGCGGCAAGTCGGTGATTATCGGCGACCCGGCAAAAGACAAGACCCCTGCACTGATGGAAGCGATGGGCGAGTTCGTGGAAACCGTCAGCGGCCACTATATCGTGGCCAAGGACATGGGCATTACCGTCGATGACCTTGCCATCATGGCCCGTCGCAGCAAACACGTGAGCGGTGTGTCCGGCACCCTCGACGAGGCGGGCCAACAGCGGGACGGCGATCCGTCGCGCTCAACGGCCTACGGTATGTTCTGTGGGGTTATGGCCTCTGTGAAGCATCGCTACGACCGCACCGACCTGGAGGGTTTGCGCGTCGCCGTTCAGGGCCTGGGCAGCGTGGGTTACCGATTGGCGAGCATGCTGCAAGAGCAGGGTGCCCAATTGCTGGTGACCGACATCAACGCGGCCAACGTGCAGCGGGCGGTGGATGAATTGGGGGCGAAAGCCGTATCCGCCGACGAGATTCTGACCCTGGAGGTGGACATTTTGTCCCCCTGCGCCATGGGGGCGGTGATCAACGATCAGACTGTGAACAGCATTCGCGCAGATATCGTTGCCGGCGCCGCCAACAACCAGTTGGCAACGCCCGCTCACGGCGAGACGCTGTTCCGTCGCGGCATTCTGTACGCGCCCGACTACGTCATCAATGCGGGCGGCATCATCGATGCCTGGTACATGGAAACCCGACCGGATGACGCAAAAGCGCTGAAGGCCCACGTGGAGAACATCGCCAACACCTTGGAGGCGATCTTCCAGGAGTCCGACCGCGCTCAGCTTCCCACCAACGTTATTGCCGACCGCATGGCGGAATCCCGCCTGCAGGTCGAACAACGCATGGCTTCATAGCGGCCCTGTCGAGATCCCTCGATCTCGCTTTGGCAGCTTCCTCCCGTCTCTCGCTGGGAGTGAAGCTGCATTTTTTATTCCTGCTCCGATTCGTTCTCGCTGTGCTGGTACGGGAACGAGTCGAGATACGGCGCGGCCTCCTCGAGAACGCGCGCAATAGAAGAGCGCTCCTGAAGGCGTCGCAGAAACGCCGACAGCCTCTGTTCGCTCTCTCCGAAGGGCTGAATCTTGTTGGCATAGAACAGAGCCGGAGCGGCGGCGCAGTCCGCAAGAGTGAAGGCGCTGCCCGTGGTCCATTCACGTTGATTCAGGAGGTCCTCCAGCACACCGTAGGCCCGGCTCAGCGTCTGTCGCGCCTGTTGTACGCCCAACGCATCACTTTGCTCCGGCGACCGCATAGAGTCGGCGACTATTTTTTGCATTGGGTGTTGCAGGTAACAGTCGTAAAAGCTGTCCCAGCGGCGCGCCTCCAGGGCCTGGTCCGGATCCGCCGGGATCATGGTGCCTCCATGGTACAGATCCAGGTATTCGATCACTGCGGCGGATTGGGGAATGGTCCGCTCTCTGAACTCGTCCCGTAGCACGGGAAACTGGCCCATGGGCCAGACCTTGTAGAAATTTTCCCGGCTCTGTTCGTCCCCAAGATCCACCAGTGTCGGGGCAAAGGGAATAGCCGCTTCATACAGCGCGATCAGCGGCTTCCAGCAAAACGAGGACAGCGGGTGGTAGTAGAGGGTCAGTGACATGATCGCTCCCGGGGCGTTACCCGTTGTGGACAATTGTGGACTACATCATTTCCTTTTTGATCAACTCGAGCATCTGCTCGTAGGCCGCGCCCCAACCGTCCTCGAAGCCCTGCTCCTCGTGGGATTTTCGCGCGTCCTCGCTGGCGTGGCGGGCGATGGCGATGTAGCGGGTCCCGCCTTCGATGGGTTCGAAAAGAAGGGTGGCGGTAAAGAAGTGATTGAAGCAGTCGTTGGGCAGGGCGGCGGGGCGATAGTCACGTTCCAGCGCGTCGGTCCAGACGAGTTTTCTGTTCTCAACAACTTCCAGATAGCAGGCTTTGTTGGGGACGTCCTCTCCATCCGGGCCGCGCATGCGGGTGTAAAACAGACCACCGGGGCGCAGTTCGATTTCACACTCGGTGGTCTGCCAGGGGGCGGGGGTAAACCAGCGCTTGATGTGCTCGGGTTGAGTCCAGGCCTTCCAGAGCAGCTCCGGCGGCGCACTGGCGGTGCGCTCGAATACCAGGTCCAGGCGCGGATCGTGTTGCATCGTGCTCATGGCGTTTCCTCCTCTTGCAGGTGTTGGAGATAGTCATCCAGTTGGTCGAGGCGTTGCTCCCAGAGTCGGCGCCGCTGCTGCAACCACTGTTCGGCGGTGGCCAGGGTCCGGGGGCGGAGTTGATAAATTCGCGCGCGGCCTTTTTTCTCGGAGCTTACAAGCTGGCTCTGCTCCAGCACTTTCAGGTGCTGCGTGAAGGAGGGGAGGGCCATGGAGAACGGTTGGGCCAACTCCCCGACCGACGCGGGACCGGAGCTGAGGCGCGCCACAACGGCCAGTCGGGTCGGGTCCGACAGGGCGTGGAAGATGCGGTCCATTTGAATCAATTGCTTAGGCATAAACCTAAGTATAGGGAAGAGAAATAGGAAGGTAAAGACCTAAGTAAAAGCTTGTTCGCTTGCGCGGCCCGCTAACGGAGTGGATCGACAATCGTCCGTGGGCTCGATGTGAGTTCGGGATCGGGTCGGACCTTTCGAAAGTGAGCTTTTTGCAGACCTTCCGTTTTCATCCGCGGAAGGTTCTGCTTTTTTGCTCTCTTTCCTCAAACGCCACACTCGCATAAACTTCCCTGCACCACTCATACAACAACAGTATTCAGAGGAGGGGGGCATGAGCGTCGTCATACCGCGCGCACAAACCGGCGATTACATCGGCTTTGAAACCGAACCAACCGCCTGGCTGAAAATAGAACAACCCCGCATCGACGCATTCGCGGACGTCACTGAAGACCATCAGTTCATCCACGTGGATCCCGCCAAAGCCAGCGAGAGCCCCTTTGGTACCACCATCGCCCACGGCTTTCTCACCCTTTCCCTGCTGTCCCACTTTGCCGAAAGCTTCGGAGTCAAGATCGAGGGAGTGGTGATGGGTATCAATTATGGCTTCGACAAGGTCCGCTTCCTCAACCCTGTCAAGGTTGATAGCGAGATTCGAGCGCGGGCCAGGGTACTCGATATCAATGAGAAGAACCCCGGCCAGTACATGATCAAGTATGAAATCACCGTGGAGATCAACGGCGAAGACAAGCCGGCCCTGCTTGCCGAATGGCTGACCATGCAGGTTGTTCACTGATTTTATTCAACATAGAGGTAGAGACAATGACGATTCGTTTTGACGGAAAAGTGGCCATCGTAACCGGCGCTGGTCAGGGCCTGGGCCGCTCCCACGCCCTCGCTCTGGCAGCTCGTGGAGCCAAAGTCGTGGTCAACGACCTGGGCGCCGCCCGGGACGGCAGCGGCGCCTCTTCGGCCGCCGCCCAGGAAGTGGTCAAACTGATTGAAGAGCAGGGCGGCGAAGCCATTGCCCATGGCGCCAACGTAGCAAGGTTTGACGAAGTGCAGGACATGGTTCAGAAGACCATGGACAAATGGGGTCGCGTGGACATCCTCATCAACAACGCCGGTATCCTGCGGGACAAGACCTTCTCCAAAATGTCCCTGGACGATTTTCGTCTCGTGGTTGATGTACACCTGATAGGCACCGTCAACTGCTGCAAGGCCGTATGGGACATCATGAAGGAACAGAGCTACGGCCGCATCGTGGTCACAACTTCCTCCAGTGGGCTGTACGGCAATTTCGGGCAGAGTAACTATGGCGCCGCCAAAATGGGTGTGGTGGGCCTGATGAACACCCTGGTGCTGGAAGGAGCCAAGTACAACATCAAGGTTAACGCCCTGGCCCCAACCGCCGGCACCCGCATGACCGAGGACATCATTCCCGAAGAAGCATTCAAACTCATGACCCCGGAATCCGTTACCACCGGTCTGCTCACCCTCTGCCACGACGATTCTCCGAACCGCTACATCCTATGCGCCGGCGCCGGCGGCTACGCCAGCACTCATGTCTATGAAAACGACGGCATCTATCTGGCGCCTGAAGACCAGACACCGGAAGCGGTGATGGCGGCGATGGCAAGGCTGAATGATGCATCGACGCAGGAGGAATTTACCCGAGGTGGCCAACAGACGGAAAAATTCCTGAAGAAGGCTATGGCCTATCTGAGCGGGAAGGGGAAGTAAGCAGTAGTGATCCGACGTTGGAAAGGGGGACGCCCCCTTTCTGGCCTGGCAAACAACAAGGGAAAAGTTACGTGGACGATCAACGACTCGAAGAACTGAAACAGCTCATCAAAAATCTGGAAGCGGCGCTGAATGCGCATGACGCAGTTGCCTACAATGAATACTTCAGTAGCGACATATCCTGGGGAAATCCCAACGGCGGACTGACCAGTAGTCTTGACGAACTCCATCCCGTTCACAAAGAGTTCCTTGGCGGACCGCTGAAGAATTCCACATTCAGGTACATCATTGAGCGCCTTGAGCTTATCACTCAGGATACGGCGTATGCACACGTGCGCCTCACCCGATATTCGGCAAGCAATGCCGTCGAATCGGATGAGCGATGCCTGTATCTGTTCGCTCGCAAGCAGGGTGCCTGGTGGCTTTGTGCCGGCCATAATACCCGGATCAAAACGCCATCGTGATAGGGCACATGCTCGCTGCGCAGGACTAGTTGCCATATGCTGAGAGCCAGTCAGATCCAGCAATATCTCAACAGGCTAAAGATCAGCGCACTCGCGAGCGCGGATAGCCTCGGCCTGAAACAACTTCAGCACGCCCATCTGCAAACCGTTCCGTTCGAGAACCTATCGATCCATTGGGGGGAGCCCATGGAGTTGTCGATTCCGGGCTTTTTTCAGAAGGTCGTGGCTGACCGGCGCGGGGGGGTTTGTTACGAGTGCAATGGGCTTTTTGCGTCCTTGTTGAGGGGCCTGGGCTATGACACAACGCTTCTCTCCGCGCAGGTTGCGCGAAGTGACGGCACCTATACGCCAGAGTTTGACCATATGCTGCTGCTTGTGAGCCTGGGCGAGCCGTGGCTCGTCGATGTGGGCTTTGGGGATTCGTTTCGCACACCGCTCAGATTTGCGGTCGGCGCGACTCAGTTTGAGACAGGCCGCGCGTACCGCATCGAGAGGAGCGATGGATTCTATGTGCTGCATCAGAAACTTCGCGAGGAAGACTGGTGCCCCCAGTTCAGGTTTACGCTAAAGCCCCGGACGTTGGCGGATTTCCAGGAGATGTTCTATTTTCACCGCGACTCAGCGGACTCGCATTTTCGGCGCGCGCCATTAGCCACCATAGCGACGTCGGACGGTAGAAAAACGCTGAGCGGTTTTAAGTTTATCCGTTCGTCGCTGGACGGGCAGCGTTCGGAACAAGAAATACCCGAGCATGACTATTCCGGTATCCTGAATCGCGAGTTCGATATTGTGCGCTCACGCACCTGACACGTTCTCCTTCGAGGGCGTGATACTCCCCGTTTGCTGGTGTTGCGCGACTTTCCTGCAGGTTTTGACCTTTATCAGACAGGATCTGGCCGGCGCTTTGTCTAAAATGGGAGCTCTCGGGCGACTACACAGACGTTGGTCGTCGAAACGGCGATAATCGAAATAGTCGATGAAACCTGCTGTTTCCAGTCTAATCCCAAAGCACCACAGAACCGGGCGCTGACAGGCCGCCCGAACGATAAAGGATTACCTTATGAAAAACATGGTTTTAGCATTGAGCATTGCCGCCCTCGTGCCCGCGGCGATGGCCGCGGAACCGGCGGTTAACGAGACGGCCTCTTCCGAGGCAACACAGGAGAACGCCGCAAGCTTTCATGATCTGCTTGAGGAGCTGGCCGCCCGCAGCATCAATACCGATCCGGAGCTGCGCACCATGCTCGGCCTTTCCGGTGACGGCGTGGGCGACCTGTCGGATCAGATGACCGATGTTTCCCTGCCGCGGCGCGCCGAGCTGCGCGCGGAACTCCGGGAGGGGCTGGAGGCCGTGAACGCCTATGATCGTGAGGCGCTGGAAGGGCAGGAGCGCTGGAGCCACGACCTGGCCACTTGGTTTTACCGCACCCAGATCGACCTGATGGAGTTTGACTGGGCGGCGGCCTGGATGCCGGCGGGGAGTTCGGTGTACGCGGTGGACCAACTCTTCAGCATCCCGGTCGTGATTCCCCAGTTCATGGAGAACCATCACCGGGTGGCTGATGACAGCGACGCGCAGAATTACATCGCCCGATTGGAAGCCATCGCCCGCAAGCTCGATCAGGTCCTTGCCAACTTCGACCTGCAGGCCGAGCAGGGCGTGATACCGCCCAAGGTCGCCCTCGAGGGAGCAGCCGGGCAGATTCGCTCGCTGTTGGAGCCCGAACCCGCCGCGAGTTTCTTTGTTAAAACACTGGAGAGAAAGCTGGAAGGCCTGTCCGGGTTTGACGCCAAGCGTCGCCAGGCATTGTTAAAGGAGGCCGAGGCGGCAGTCCGGGAGCACACCAATCCCGCTTACGGACGGTTGCTCGCGCGCCTGGAGCAGACGCTCGAGAAGAACCCGCCGAACCGGGGTGCGTGGGCTCTGCCGGACGGCAAAGCGTTTTATGACGCGGCGCTGCGCTGGAACACCAGCACCAACCTGGACGCGGACGCCATCCACCAGATCGGCCTTGACGAAGTGGCTCGCATCGAAAAACGGATGGATGAACTGCTGCGCAAGCAGGGGCTGAGCAAAGGCTCGGTAGGCGAGCGGGTGACGAGGCTGGCGAAGGATCCCCGCTTTGCCTATGAAGACTCCGATGAGGGTCGGGCGGAGGTGATCGCCGACATCGAGGCCGCGCTCGACCGCCTTAGTGTCCACATCCCCGATTATTTCAGCCGCGTTCCCGAGCAGGCACTGCAGGTGCGGCCGGTGCCGGAACATGCACAGGCGACCGCTCCCGGTGGTTACTATTTCCCGCCGGCGCTGGACGGGTCGCGCCCGGGCACGTTCTTCATCAACCTTGGGGACATCAATTCCAACAATCGCTGGAGCCTGCCGACGCTCGCTTACCACGAGGGCTCCCCGGGGCACCACTTTCAGATATCCCTGAGCCAGACGATTGAGGGCCTGCCGATGCTGCGGCGTACACTGAACCCGAGCGCCTTCACTGAAGGCTGGGCACTGTATGCCGAGCAGCTCGCCGCCGAGATGGGCCTGTACGAGGACAACCCCCTGGGGGACCTGGGACGCCTGCAGGCCGAAATGTTCCGCTCCGTGCGGCTGGTAGTGGACACCGGCCTGCATCGCAAGCAATGGACGCCGGAGCGCGCCGAGGCCTACATGATCGAGAAAACAGGCATGAACCCCGGCGACGTGCGCGTCGAGATCAACCGGTATCTGGTGCAACCCGGTCAGGCGAGCTCATACAAGATGGGTCACCTGAAGATGATCGAAATTCGCGAGAATGCCCACAAGCGATTGGGCGATCGTTTCGACATCCGGGCCTTCCATGACCTTGTGTTGGGCAACGGCGCGTTGCCACTGCTGGTGCTGGAGCAGGTGGTGGATGAGTGGGTGGCCTCGGTGGAGGCCGCAAGCTCGAAGTCCTGATCCGGGCGTTCATGTTTTTGGAAAAAGGGGGTGGCGACTGTCTATCCCCTTTTTTATGGGCGATGTACCAAGCCGCGAAGGGCCATCCTAATATGCGCCGAACTGGTCGGACACATGGAAACCCAACAACAGTTATGATGGAACCCCATGAGGGCGGCGGCCCTGTTATCTGCGGAGCTTAATATGAATTGGGTAATTCTGGTGTTGGCGGGGCTGCTGGAAGTGGTGTGGGCGGTTGGCCTGAAGTACACCCAAGGATTCACAAAGGTCGGCGCAAGCGTCTTTACTGTGGTGGCAATGATCGGGAGCTTTTACCTGCTCAGCCTGGCCATGCGCACACTCCCGCTGGGCACGGCCTATGGCGTGTGGGTGGGCATCGGGGCCGTGGGTGCGGCCCTGGCGGGCATAGTGCTTTTCCGGGAGCCGGTGACTGTTCTGCGGCTTGTGAGCCTGTTGCTGGTGGTCGCGGGGATTGTGGGGCTTAGAATCTCCACTCCCGCTGACTGACAAAGCGTAAAGAAGCAAAGGAGCTTCAACCGAAGTGTGGCAAGTGGGTAAACTGGTGCTTCTGAGCGGTTCTGAACCGGAGGCACTTCTTGCGCGCGCCCCACTACAAGCCCGTGTTAATCCTGACGGCGGTGTTGCTGGCCCTGGGCTTGGGCGTATTGCGTTGGTGGCAGGGGCCGCAGGTTCAGGGCTACACAGTGGAGCAGATTCCGCTGGTGCAGACGGTGGTGGCCACAGGGCGGGTGGTGACCGTATCGCGTACCCAGATCGGCAGTGAAATCACCGGTGTCGTGCTGGAGCGCCGGGTGGAGGAGGGGGACATTGTCGCGCCCGGCGACACCCTGCTTTTGCTGAAAGCGGATGACATCGCCGCCCAAGTGCGTCAGGCAGAAGCCGCGCTCACTGAGCTCGAAACCAGAACCCGCCCTCAAGCCGAGCTGGCGCTCGCCCGCGCGCAGTTGCAGTTTTCCCAGGCTCGCCGGGAAACAGAGCGGCGAAGGGAGCTGGCTGCGCGATCACTGCTGTCCACCGAAGCCCTTGAGCTAACGGAGCAGGCCGAGCGACTGGCGCGCAACGAGCTGCAAACTGCCCGTTTGACGGCTCAAGCCCTGGCTCCCGGCAATGTGGAGGAGGTTCTGTTGCGGGAAAGGTTGGCGGAACTGCGGGCGCAACTCGCCAAAACCGTGGTGCGCTCCGAAGTGGCTGGGAAGATACTCACTCGCGATGTGGAGCCCGGGGACCTGGTACAGCCTGGCCATGTGCTGTTCACCATCGCCCTGGCCGGCGGCACAGAGATCCGTGTACCGGTGGATGAGCGGAATCTGTCGCGGCTGGCCTTGCAGCAGGACGCCCTGGCGGTTGCCGATGCCTACCCCGGGCGACCCTTTCCCGCCCGCATTCATTTCATCGCCCCCAGTATCGACCCCCAACGGGGCACCGTGGAGGTTCGGCTCATTGTCGATCCTGTCCCGGAATTCCTGCGGCAGGACATGACGGTATCGGTAAACATCGAAACCGGCCGCCGCGACCAGGCGCTGGCCGTTCCCAACGATGCGCTGGACACGGTGCAGGGTAATCAGGCTCAGGTGCTGGTGGTGCGAGGCGGCAGGGTACAACGGCGGAACGTAACGCTGGGCTTGCGTGGCCAGGCCATGTCGGAGGTTCTCGCCGGACTGGACGCGGGCGCTCGGGTGCTTGCGGATCCCACCGTTCCGCTGGACGACGACACACGGGTACGCTTCACGGAACGCGAGGCGCCGGTTGCGGGCAGCGGCGGCGACTCCGCAACCCGCAACGAACTGCCGGTGAATCTGAACTGATGGACGCGTTGCGGCGGCTGTGGACCGAGTGGACCATTGCCACGCGCTTTCTGCGCGATGGTCGCGCGCAGTCCCTGATGATCATGCTGGGCGTGGCCGTGGGCGTCGCCGTAATCGTATTTATCACCGCGCTGATTCAGGGGCTTCAGTCCAACATCGTCGAGCGCACCCTCGGCACCCAGGCCCATATCCGGCTGCTGTCGCCCGACGAAGCGAACATCGTGCTACCGCCGCAAGCCGGCGTTCTGCAACTGGTGCAGGACGACAAACGGGCACAACGCCTGCGGTCGATCAACAACTGGCAGCAGGTCAGCTCCACCCTGGATCGTCTGCCCGGCCTTACGGCGGTATCGCCCGTGGTGTCGGGGCCGGCGTTTGCCCGCCGGGGCGAGGCCCTGGAATCCGTGGCCCTGATGGGTATCGATGTGGAACGCTATCGCCGCATCATCGAGCTGGAGACCTACCTGATCGGAGGGCAACTGCGCATCGGTGCCGACGAGGTGTTGATTGGCCGCTTGCTGGCCGACGATCTGGGCGTGAACGTCGGGAGCAAGCTGCGGTTGGAGACGGGCCAACAGAACACCGCCGTGGTCAACATTGCCGGAATCTTCGAGCTGGGTGTGCGGGAGCTGGATTCACGTTATGTGTACCTGGACCTGAAACAGGCCCAGTCGCTGCTGGATCTGCCGGGTGGAGTGACTGTCATTGATCTGACGGTAACAAAGATTTTTGCGGCGGACTCGATTGCGGCGCAGGTGGAGCGCCTGACGTCATTGCGCGCAGAGAGCTGGATCGAGACCAATGCCCAGTTGATGAACGCCCTGACCGCGCAGGGCCTGTCCACCAACATGATCATTGTGTTCGTGGCCATTTCCGTGGCCTTTGGCATTGCCAGCGTATTGTCGGTGAGCGTGGTGCAGCGGACCCGCGAGATCGGCATCCTGCGCGCGACGGGTGCCACCCGGCAGCAGATTCTGCGAGTGTTCCTGATACAGGGGGCACTGTTCGGCCTGTTCGGTTCGGTTATCGGAATCGTAGTCAGTTATGTGCTGGTCTGGGTCTTCAACAATCTTGGTCCGGGCCTGTTTTATATCCCGATCCCCACGGCAGTGGTGGTGGCCGCGTTGCTGCTCGCCACCCTCACTGGCGTGCTGGCGGCTGCCGTGCCGTCCCGCCGTGCCGCCCGACTCGACCCGGTGGTGGCTATTCGCTATGTCTGATGCAAGCAGCGAAGTGCTGCGTCTGGAGGCACTCCGCAAATCCTATAACATCGGCCGGCCCAACGAGACCGAGGTGCTGCACGGACTTGATCTGTCAATCGGCCGCAGCGACTTCGCCGCCCTGGTTGGCCCTTCGGGTTCGGGGAAAAGCACACTCCTGAATGTGATCGGCCTTCTCGACCGACCGACCAGCGGCGAGCTCTATCTGCTCGGGCATCCCACCCGCGGCATGGATGACGCGGGCCGCACCGCTTTGCGCGGCAGCGCCATTGGTTTCGTGTTCCAGTTTCACCATCTGATTCAGGCCTTCACCGCCATTGACAATATACTGATGCCATTAATGCTGACCCGTGGCAAACCCGACAGGACGGCCATGCAAAGGGCCAGGGAACTCCTGGCTGCGGTGGGGCTGGAAAAGTATGCAGACACCAAACCCAATCAGCTCTCTGGTGGTCAGCAACAACGCGTTGCCATCGCCCGGGCACTGATTACCGAGCCGGCGCTGTTGCTCGCCGACGAACCTACCGGCAATCTCGATACCAGCACGGCCGCCGAGGTTTTTGAACTCCTGCGCCGATTCAACCAGGAGCGCGGCTGCGCGGTTCTGCTGGTAACCCACGATCCACGCCTGTCGTCTGCCTGCGACCGCACCATTGATCTGGTGGATGGGCGGATCGTCAGTGACGTTGGCCGCTCTGAACTAGAAGTTCCACATAGTCCATAGCCCAAATTCATTCGACTCCCTGTCGAAACTGGCACTCGTTTCTTCAATTCGTTTACCAACAACCGCCACAGTAAGATAGGGTGCTACTTTCCAGTCCCAGCCAACTTGCACGTACTCTTTCTCATAGCTTGGATTCAAACGTCGACTCGGTTTGGTGGTGTCATAACGCACAAAAACGGAGTGTTTCGGCGAATAACCATAACTCGCCCAGGCACTCGAGCCACTACTGGAATCTTCGACGAGACTGGCGACTTGTTTCCAGTTGTTGTTGTAAGCGTACTCAATACCTAGGCGCATCTGGTTTAGTTGATAATTGACAGACGCATTAAAGCGCTCCGCGGTATGGATTTTCGGAGCCTCATCCTTGTCCTGGGTACGAGCGCCACGGTAACCGCCAACAGCAATGTCCAGTCCGGGAGCAACGTGCCAGGCAGCGTAGGCTTCGACGTCCACTGAATCCCCAACTCTTGGTTTCCTGAATCCGCCGCCAGTCACTACCGAAACCGCATAACTGAGAGTTTCACCCCGGTTGGAGTAATGGATGCCTAAATCCGTTGGTTCGGAGAGCTGATTCATTGTCGTCAGGCTTGGATCAACGTAGCGGTAACCCACTTTGCGAGCGATATAATCAATCCATGGTAACGGGGCGACGCCAAGCTGCAGGACCTGTCGATTCGAAAATTTGCGTTGGACATAGGCGTGACGGAACCAAACATCGGTCGGGTCATTCTGACGGCGCCAGTGAACGTCCGTCGTGACCACTGCGCTCCATCTATCATCAAACCGATGGTTGAAGTCGAGATAAAAGCGTTTCAGATCCAGACCCCAACCCTCGACGTCGGAGCTGCGGTCTTGCTGCTGAATATTGCTTGCATTAATGAACAGCTGGCTCGAGAAATTTGTTTCCGCTTGTGCGGAAACACTCAACGATCCTCCTATAAGGGATGCCTTTGCGAGTTTGGACAACTTCATAGTATATATCTACATCTAATAACCGTCCTTCAAGTAAGATTGTACTACATTGCCGGTGATGTCTCAGTATCACCAACCCGTAATCATTCACAGGAGTCGAGAGATGCATAAACCATTGTTTCTATTGCTATACCTCGGACTCTGGGTCGGCACAGCTCAAGCTGATGAGATGCTGGGCCCCGGCGTCATTTCCACACCCGGCTGGGAATCCCACCCGGCCTTCGGCCCTGATGGCCAGCTCCTGTTTGTGAAGAGCAACTCGAATTTCGGCGATTGGAAAATCCTCGAAGCCCAACGCACCGCCGGCGGCTGGTCGGCCCCAATGATGGCGGACTTCTCCGGGGAATACCTCGACGCGGACCCATTCTTCTCTGCTGACGGGCAGACTCTGTATTTCATTTCCGATCGGCCGTCTCCGGGCAAGAGTGGCAATGATCGCGATATCTGGAAAATCGATCGTACCGCCGAAGGGTGGGGAAGGCCTGTTCGCCTGCCGGAACCGATCAACTCGCCTGGTCAGGAATGGTTTCCCCGTCAAACCGCCGAGGGACTACTATACTTCGGCTCGGACCGGAGCGGCGGTCTGGGAGGTAACGACATCTACATCGCCCGCTCCACAAATGATGGGGGCTACGTGGTGGAAAACCTCGGCGCCCCGGTCAACACCGACGGAAATGAATTCGAGTTCGAACCCGCCCCGAACGGGCAGTACGGCATCCTCATGCGCGACTGCGATCAGGGTTGTGATGGCGGCGACCTTTATGTGACTCATCGCCGCAACGAAGGCTGGACCGAGCCTCGCAATCTCGGTGCCCGCATCAATTCGCAGAATCTTGAAGTCGGTCCAACATTCAGCCGTGACGGCGAGACGTTCTACTGGTCCAGTGCGCGGGACATGAACCGCCAGGGCGACATATTTATCCTGCCAGCCACCGAGTTGTTCGCGTCTGACGGGAACCCCGATAACTGAACGAGCCAAGGTAGCTTCAGTCGCCAAACTTCGAGCTTCGTCTACCCGGGTTATCGAGCTCGGCCAACTGACTGGCCGCGTGGTGTTCCGTCGTACAATCAAGGAGACCGGATGACTATCGACCCATTCAGCGATGCAAAAATCGTCGAATCCTGGAGTTTCCTTGGAGAAGTCGCTGGCGGATAACCGGGATAGAGATATCGAGGCCCGCCATTGGTAGAAACAAAGCGGTCAGACAAATTGTGGTCTTCCTTTGTCGAAAATCGGGGTTGTGGGTCGACCAGGCGCTACAGACCACAACCTTGGGGAATACTATGAGAAGGCTCATCGCTTTTGAATTCATCTCGCTCGACGGTTTCATGGCAGGCCCGCCTGGTCAGGAGATGGACTTCGTTGTGTCAGGCTTCAACCAAGAGATGGAGCAGGACCTCGCCGATCAATACCAGGAGCTTGACGCTTTTGTGATGGGGAGAACCACGTTCCAGAGCCTCGCGGGCTACTGGCCCACGCCTGCGGCGGATGCTGAGCTTCTGCAGGAGGTTATGAACTCGATGGAGAAACTGGTGTGCTCCACGACCATGACCGACGCCCACTGGAACAACTCGCGGATTTTGAACCCTGACGCAGCCTCCCAGATCCGAAAACTCAAACAGACGCCCGGCAAGGACATGATGATTATCGGTAGTGCCAGCGTTGTCCAGGCCTTTACCCGGCAGCACCTCGTAGACGAATTCAGATTCTTCCTTTTTCCCACAGTCGTGGGGGCTGGCAAGCCGCTGTTCGACGGCGACCTTGATCCGGTGCGCCTGAGATTGCTGCAATCAAAGCAATTCAGCACGGGGGTGGTGCGGCTTGACTATGGTCCTGCCTGATGGCTCAAGACAAACATTGAGGCTCGTACCTCCTGGCCATCATAGAGAGAACTTCCGCCAAAGCAGGCGCCTGGCGTGTTCCAGAGTTCCTGTCACGGCAGAAGCAGAGTAGCATCGACCAAATCTATCACCACGCAAACAGGGAGGTTCGACATGTCGCGTTCGATTGGGTTGATGCATTTCTTATTGAGGGGGCATCCATCAATGAAGTCCGGCCTTCGCAATATTTTGCTGGCCGCGCTGTTATCGTCAGCCGCGCACACGGGGCTGGCGGCAACCATCACTGTTGATGATCCGGAACCGGACGCGGTCGCCAACGGACTCTGCTCGCTCATCGAGGCCATCGACAACGCCAACGGGGACGCGCAAGTCCATCCAGACTGCGAAGGCGGCAGCGGTACGGACACCATCGTGTTAGCCGTTTCCACTGTTTATACCCTGACCACGGCTAATAACAGCACCTTTGACCCCACGGGTTTGCCAGTCGTTACCAGTGTCATCGTCCTGGAAGGTAATAACTCGACTGTGCAAAGGAGCTACGCTGATTCGACGCCCGACTTCCGCCTGCTGGTGGTTGGGGAGTCGGGGAACCTGACCATTAACAGCCTGAGCCTCATGAACGGCAGAACCCGCCATCCGCCAGGATTCAACGAGTTCATTATGGGCAGCGGCCTGTTGAATTTTGGTGTCCTGACGCTCAATGACAGTACGGTCAGCGATAATTGGGGCGAGACTTTTAATGGTGGCGCCATTGGCAGTACCGGGGAGCTTGTTCTGAATAACACAACCGTCTCGTTCAACAGCGCAGGCGACGACGGCGGGGGCATTGCGGCCAGCGGCAGCATGACAATCAACTCCAGCCTGATCACCAACAATGATGCCACTGGGGAACTGTCCGGAGGCATTTACTGGATGGGCGGTGACGGTGCGGCAATCGTGCGCGATTCGACCATTCGACTCAATTCTGCGGCGATAGCCGGCGGTATCGCAAATGAAGGGACCATGCGGCTGCTGAACACCACCGTGACCGGCAATACGGCCACGATCATCACCGATTACCCGGTAGGTGGCGGGGGAATATACAACGCCGGAACCATCGAGATCTTCAATTCCACAATCAGTGGCAATATGGCGGCGGACAGTAGTGGTGGCGGTCTGTTGAACGCGTCCGATGCCGGACGGGCGGTGCTGGTGAACAGCACCATCGCCAACAACAACGCCCTGTACGGTGGCAATGTGATGAACGCCGCGGACCTTGAGATGGAGTTGGAGAACATGTTGATCGCCGGTGCGGTCAATGGCGGTGACTGCCTGAACCAGGGGGTTATCACCAGCAACATCGCGACTCTGGTCCAGGACGGGAGCTGCGATCCGGCCTTCAGCGGCGATCCGCTGTTGGGGCCATTGACCGACAACGGCGGCCCGACCCTCACGCACGCCTTGATGCCCGCCAGTATCGCCATTGATCGTGGCAGCAACGATGTTTGTGCCTCGATGCCCATTAACAATCTGGATCAACGGACGGAGCCCCGCCCGGTGGACGGTGATGGGGACGGTTTCGCTCAATGTGATATCGGTGCCTACGAGGAACAGGTGACCACCCCAAGTTGCGACGGAGAACTGGCGACAATCTTTGTGAATGCCACCGGCATCATTCATGGCGGACCCAAGCACGGCCAGGTTTATCGGGGCGTACTGGTGGGAACCCCTGACGATGATGTGATGCTGGGTACTGCAGGGGACGACCGAATGATCGGCGGGCGGGGCAACGATCGTATCTGTGGCGGTGCGCTCGGCAACGACAAACTTCTCGGCGGTCACGGAGACGACGTTCTGATCGGCGGAGCCGGCGACGACGTTCTGATGGGCGGGTCGGGCGCGGATACACTGACCGGTGGTTTGGGCGGAGACTTTTTCCAGGGAGGCGGTGGCTCCGATTCCGCAACAGACTTCAACGCTGGCGAGGGCGATACCGCTGTGGGTCTGGAGGGACTCTAGCAGGCTGTTGAAAAGTATTTTTTGCCGTCTGCCAGGCCGAACAGGGATGTTCGGCTCGCGAAGCGAGCACGTAAGTGCTCGATTGGTCGCAGAGAGTTTGCGGTCGTGCCGAAAATTCGTGTGCGAAGGGGGTGCTCGTGGAAGGGATGTTTTTTGGTGGGTGGTCGAGCCTCGCCCGCACTTTGATTGTGGGTGTGCTGGCTTACGCAGTGCTGGTTTTGTTCCTGCGCATCTCAGGCAACCGGACGCTCTCCAAGCTGAACGCATTCGATTTCGTTGTAACCGTAGCCCTGGGCTCCACCCTGGCGACAGTACTGCTGACCAAGAGCATTGCCCTCGCCGACGGCGCCATGGCCTTTGCGGTGCTGATCGGCCTCCAGCTCGCGGTCACCTGGTCGAGCGTTCGGGTTCGATGGTTACGGCAGGTTCTGACCGGGGAGCCGCTTCTGTTGCTGTACCGGGGCAGGTTGGTGCCGGCATCCCTGCGCCAGGCCCGTGTCACCGAAGACGAGGTGCGCTCCGCGGTGCGTTCATCGGGCATCTTGTCCATGGACGATGTAGAAGCCGTCGTCATGGAGACGGACGGTTCACTCAGTGTTGTCCGCCGCGCGTCCGCTGCCGGTCCATTGAGTCTCGAGGGCGTGCGACAGTTCGACCGCAGCAAGCATGGCGATGAAGGAGTGGAAGGGACTCTACAGCGGAGCCAGCCGGAAGCGTAGAATTGGCTTTAAGAGATGACGTCTAATGCTTGTGCGCCGGGTGAAAAGATTAGCCTCCGCTGCGCAAGGCAGCAGAGGCATTTCCGCTGGTATCACGACGGCAAGTCGGTCATCCGCAAATAGGGCCGCTTCTCATCCCAGCCCTGGGGAAACATTTTTGTCGCCTCCTCATTACTGATGCTCGGCGGGATGATGACTTTCTCCCCTTTGGTCCAGTCGGCGGGGGTGGCAATGCGATGCTTGTCACCAATCTGAAGCGCGTCGATGACCCGCAGGATCTCGTCGAAGTTTCGTCCCACGGCCATGGGGTAGGTCATCATGAGGCGGATTTTCTTCTTCGGGTCGATGATGTACACCGAGCGGACGGCCGAGGTGTCGCTCTCGCCGGGATGGATCATCTCGTAGAGCTGGGAGATCTCCTTGTTCGGGTCGGCGACGATGGGGAAATCCAACTGGGTGTTCTGGGTGTCGTTCACGTCAAGAATCCATTTATTGTGTTCCTCGACCGTGTCGGTAGAGAGCCCCAGCGGCTTTACGTTGCGGGCCTCGAAGTCTTTCGCAAGCTGCGCTGTTCGCCCCATTTCCGTTGTGCAGACCGGTGTAAAATCCGCCGGGTGGCTGAAGAAAAAACACCAGGAGTCGCCTATCCAGTCGTGAAAGCGAATCTTCCCTTTCGTAGTTTCAACTTCGAAATCAGGCGCAGTGTCGCCCAGGTGCAATGTCATATCGCTCTCCTTGTGCTTAGATGTTGCGGGTGAAGGGTGTTCAGGCTTTCGTCCAGGCTGATCGACGCCAGCCGCCGTATCAAGGCCCTGGAGCAAGCATGGTGCCACTCGTGCCTGGGTCCCGGATTCCAGGCCCTCAGCTCCTGACGAGCATCGTGCTCTTTCTCCGCAGCCTTGCCCTGACCTGCATCAATATTAGAGCTCCAACCGAACGGGGCACCGGTCGATTGCCAGGCCTGCGTCAGTGAAGTAGAGTTTGAAGCTCATCCGTGTTGGCGGATCTTTTTGGTTGCAGGAACAGGAGTATGTCGTTGAATATCAGGGAAGTTGACGGGATCAAGATCCAACCAAAGCACAAGGCAAGCTGTCACTGCGGGGCGGTGAGAATGGAGGTGGACTTGCCCGATGGGTTGATCGATGTGCGCCGCTGCGACTGCTCCATGTGTCGCCGTAGGGGAGCCATAGCAGCATCCGTACCCCTGTCCGGGATAACATTGCTGAAGGGCGCGGAAGCGTTGAACCTTTATCAATTCAATACCAGAACAGCGAAGCACTACTTCTGCCGTCATTGCGGCATCTATACCCACCACCAGCGTCGGTCAAATCCTGACCAGTACGGGTTCAATGTGGCGTGCCTGGAGGATGTAAACCCTCTGAAGATTGAAGGCATCCCCACCTGCGACGGCGTCAATCATCCCGCTGATCGCGAGTGAAGCATTCCACGGTCTCCCGGTGCCGGGCGGCCACCAGGAGGTATCAACAGGTAGTCGATGATCGCTGACCGGATCGGTACAATTGGCGGCGTCCTCTCTTTTCCAGAATTTCCTCCCGGAGTCGCTCTTGCCGGATATCAGTCTATGGCAGAACCTCAGGCCGCTTTTTGCCCTCAGTGACAACAAACGCCCGCTGGCGTTTCTTATCATGGCCGCGCTGGCCGTGGGCATGCCGGTCCTGCTCGGCGCGCTGCTCGGGCATTATTCCATCGCAATCCTCGCCGCCATGGGGGGACTCAGCATCCTGTACATGCCCCAGACGGCCGTCCCGCATCGCCTGATTACCATGGCCGTGGTGTCATTCGGCTTTTCCGCCAGCTTCACGCTGGGGGCCCTGACCAGTTACAACCCGGCCCTGTCGGCAAGCACTCTCGGACTCACCGCCATTCTCGCCACCACTATTTGCCGCTATTTCAAGGTTCCGCCGCCCGGGAGCTTCTTCTTTATCCTTGTGGCCTGTATGGCACGGACTCTCCCGTTTGACCTCGCGCTTGTGGCGGAGCGTTCCGGCCTGGTGCTGTTTGGTACCATGGGCGCCTGTCTCCTCGCCCTGGTGTACGGCGCCGGCCAGACCCTGCTCAAGGATAAAGCCCCACGGCACAGGCCACCCGCGACACCCGACCAGAACATTCTGGGCATCGTGCTGGAGGCAAGCACCATCGGCCTGTTCATCGGTGGGGGTTATTTCCTGGCACTGACATTGGGATTGGATAACCCGTACTGGGTGCCGGTGTCCTGCGCCGCAGTCATGCAAGGTGCAACCTTCCGGGCGATCTGGCACCGTAACATTCACCGCATTGTGGGCACGCTCCCCGGCATGGGTATGGCCTGGCTCATCCTGGCCCTGGACCTTGCGCCCTGGCAACTGGCCCTGGTCATTACGGGCCTGAGCTTCGTCATTGAAACACTGGTTACCCGCAACTATGGCTTGGCGGTTATCTTCATCACGCCGCTGACCGTGTTGTTTGCGGACGCCAACTCGACGCTTGAACCGGAACACCTGGTGACCGCCCGACTGGCCGATATTGTCCTTGGCTCGATGCTCGGGTATCTCGGTGGCTGGGTGATTCACCACCGGCAGCTTTTTCAGGCGCTGGAGAACCGCATCCGGCGCTGAGGTCCACCCGCGATGATCGCGCTGAGAACAACGAATATGAATAAATCCGTACTGATTCTGATTGATATGCAAAAGTCCATGGCCGAGCCTTTGGCGGGCGCCAGAAACAACCCTGATGCGGAGCGGCAGATCGGGCGGCTCCTCGCAGCGTGGCGTAAGCTCGAAGCCCCCGTTGTGCATGTGCGGCATATGTCCCGGAGCGAGAGTTCACCGTTCTGGCCGGGCCGTTCGGGCGTGGAGTTCCAGGAAGCATTTTTCCCTGAGGCGGGGGAACAGGTATTCGAGAAGAATGTGCCGGACGCATTCGCTCATTCAGGGCTGGAACGCTGGCTTCGCCTGCGTGAGCTGGTGGATCTGGTGATTGTTGGTGTGAGCACAAATAACTCCGTGGAGTCCACGGTGCGAACCGCCGGCAACCTGGGGTTCCGGGTGCGGGTGCCCTGCGATGCAACATTCACCTTCGATAAGACCGACTACAACGGCATTCTTCGCAGCGCGGAGGAGGTCCACGCAATGTCGCTGGCGAACCTGCAGGGCGAGTATGCCGAAATCGTAACAACCGAATCCCTGCTCGCTGAGCATTGACGCAACTGACAATCCCATTGCACGAGGAGTTACGCCAAGTGTACGTCCCTGATCATTTCCGCGAAGACGATACGCAGAAGCTGCAGCAATATATTCGTCAGTACGGATTTGGCCTGCTGATTGCCGCTGACCAGGAGGGCATTGAGGCAAACCACCTTCCTTTCCTTCTTGCGGGTGACGAGCCCGGGTCACTTGGCATGCTGCAGTGCCATCTGGCCCGCAACAACCCTGCGTGGCAGCGGCTTGGAGACGGCGACGAGGTTCTCGTCGTGTTCCAGGGGCCGAATGCCTACATTTCGCCGTCCTGGTATCCCTCCAAAGCCGAAACAGGTCGCGTCGTACCCACCTGGAACTATCTCGCGGTACATGCCAGGGGTCGGACGCGCGTCATCGAGGATGCTGCCTGGCTCAATGAACACCTTCGTCAGCTGACCCACCAGCATGAATCGGAGCGGGCTGAACCGTGGACGCTGGATGACGCGCCCAGGGATTTCATTGATCGACTGACCCGGGGAATTGTTGGGATAGAGATCAGATTAGATACCCTGACCGGAAAACTCAAAGCCAGTCAGAATCAGCCTGAGCAGAACAGAAAAGGTGTCAGGGCCGGTCTTCAGGGGCAGGGCGGCCCGGAAGGGAGCGCGATGGCGGATTTCATCAGCTCAATGGAATCGAATCAAAAGGGAAATGGAAGTTGATGGACACCTACCTGGAAGCAAGCACCTATATCGACTGGGATGCGCCCCCGGTACTGGCAAAATCGAAGGAGCTGGCGGAAGGCGCTGGGAGCGTTCACGAAATCGTGGATCGCTGCTTTCGCTTCGTGCGGGACGAAATCAAACACAGCTGGGACTACCAGCTGAACCCGGTCACCTGTAAAGCCTCGGACGTGCTGGAACATGCAACAGGCTACTGCTATGCCAAAAGCCACCTGCTGGCTGCGCTCCTGCGAGCCAATCGGGTTCCAGCGGGGCTGTGTTACCAGAGATTGACCATCGACATGGATGGGCCGCCCTATTGCCTCCATGGACTGAACGCGGTTTATCTTGATGACCATGGCTGGTACCGACTGGATGCCCGGGGCAACAAGGATGAAGTGGATGCCCAATTTTCTCCGCCGATTGAAACGCTGGCGTTTCCTGTGGCCAGCGCGGGGGAAGCCGATTTACCGGAAGTCTGGGCCGAGCCGTTGCCGCTGGTTATACGGGTTCTCGAGAGCGCCCAAACCTATCAAGAGGTCGCCCGGAATCTGCCGGATATTGAGATCGTTAGGGGGCTGCAATGAAACACATCATGGTGCCAGCCGTACTGCTCCTGCTTGCGGCCTGCGCCGGAGAGCATCCCGGGGTCGGGAGCGTGGAAACCGCTTCTGGTGAGCCACTGCCAGTTTGCAAGCGACGCTCCGCTTCTTCTCCCGGCAGGTTGAATGTCGATGCGTCCGCTCTTCGCCACGGCGTGGCCCCGCCCTGCGAGGTGGTTGTCGAGTTTTATATTGCACGCAATACTCCGCTTCGGGCGCTTGCGGGCAATGTCCAGTATCGGGATCCGGATGGCGGGACGATTTTGGATTTTCCGTTCCGGGCCAATCTCGAGTACGGGGGAAATGGCATGTTGCAGCAACGGGTCGCCGGCCGACCGGGACAGGGGCTGGCGTGTGGTGAACTTGATTTGGGCATAGAGCTTTCGGGCTGCTTCGACGAAAGGGGTGACGAGGTCCAGTGTCCCCCGGTCAGGATCAAGAAAAACGTCGTATTCCAGCGCATTCTCGTGGCCGCAGACGGAGTTGATGTATGCGCGGATTAGTTGGAGATCGGTGACAAGCCGGGACTGAAATTTACAAATACTGACTATCCCTGCTTACGGTGAACGGCCCCATAATGACAGCGATGACCGAGCAGAGGGGGGATCACCATGCGCAAGGTTCTGCACTTCGTTACCGGAGCTGTTGTTTTCGGGTGTCTCATTCCTGCATTTGCCGACGACGATGGGCGTGACGCACCTTTTTGTCATCGGGGGGCGTACCGGCTTTCCAACGGGACGGAGCTGGTTGTCCAGCCCAGCGACGGCGACAACCTTCGTTATCGTTTTCTGGATGGCCGTTCCGGAAAATTGTATTTCATCGGGGATGGCCGGTATGAATCCGGTCCGGGCTGGAGTGGACGCGAGCCGGTCCGGTTGCGCGCGGAGTTTGGTGAGTGCGATCAGGGTCGCATAGCATTCGAGATGAATGGGAAGTCGCGTATAGGCGGAACTCGAGTATCGCTGCCGGTGATACCCATTCAGTTCGCCAGCGGCGATCTTCAGCTCTACGGCGAACTGGTCATGCCGGATGAAGAGCGCCCCAAGGCTGTGGTTGTGCTTCAATATGGTGGCGGCCGCGAGTCCGCTGTATTGCACAATTACGTACAGTACCTGCTGCCGTTGCGGGGAATTGCCGTTCTCGTTTTCGACAAGCGCGGCACCGGTCACTCCGAGGGTGAGTTCGTCATCGACATTCCCATGTTGGCCGAGGACATGGTGGCCGCGACCCGGGTGCTGAAGAGCCGACCCGAGTTACAAGGGCTTCCCCTCGGCTTGATGGGCGAAAGTCAGGGCGGATGGGTCGCACCGCTGGCGGCCACCAGGATCCCGGTAGATTTTGTGGTCGCCAGTTACGGTCTGGCCATCAGCATGATCGAGGAAGACCGGGCGGAGGTGGAGCAGTCGCTGCTAATGAACGGCTTCGAGTCGGAGGAACTGGCCAAAGGAGAAGCTTTGCACGAGGCCGCTCTGCGGGTAGTCCGGTCGCGGTTTGCGGAGGGCCTGGAAGAGCTGGAGGAGCTCAAGAGCAGGTTTCGAGGGGAGCCCTGGTTCCCGGTCATCGAAGGGGATTTTACCCGCCTCATGACCCAGACGCCGCGCGAGGAGTTGGATTCGATCCGCGAGCTTCTGAGTTTTCACTACGATCTGAGTTATGAACCGTACCCGGTGCTGGAATCCCTGAAAGTGCCGCAGCTCTGGATTCTCGCGGCAGAGGATACGGAGGCGCCTCACGAAAAATCTCTGGCGATATTGAGCGCCTTGCAACGCAAGGGCGTGCCGATTACCGTCGAGGTCTTCCCTGACGCCGACCACGGCATGATTGTGGTGGAGGAGGGGCCCGAGGGGCGCCAACTCGCCGGCCGGACGGCACCGGGTTATTTTGAGCTCCTTTTCAACTGGATTGGCGAACAGGCCGGACGGACGAACCATTAGATGACATGCCCATTGCACCCTTTGACCTTCTTCAGTTTCGTACCCCCGCGATCCGGCATCTGGCCTGGATTTGTCACGCGCCACAGCTTCTGACAGCGCCCGGGCAATTCACACCGGCGGAGTTCCTGCCCGAAGATGCGGAGGATCGCCTGAAGAACTGGGATCGTCAGCCCTCCACCGCCCCCGCACTGTTGGGCGCGGATCCGCCCAGGCGCCTCGGGCTGTACTTCGAAATTCTTTACCGGTGTCTGCTGGAGGATCTGCTGGGTTGGCCGGTGATCGCACACAATGTTCCCGTCCGGGATGCCGGCAGAACCCTGGGCGAACTGGACTTCATTGTACGCAATCCCCACACCGGCTTGACGGAGCATCACGAGATCGCGGTGAAGTTCTATCTGGGCTATGGCAGCGACCCGTCTTACTGGTATGGACCGAATGCAAAGGATCGCCTGGACATCAAGTCGCAACGGCTGCTGGACCACCAGAGCCGGTTGTGTGAGCGCGAGGAAACACGACAGGTGCTGACGTCACTGGGAATCGATCAGGCTCCCGCTGCGCGAATTTTCATGCCGGGCTATCTTTTCTATCCGATCACGACGCGAACAGGAGGGCGCTTGAGTTCTCCGGAAAGTGTTCCAGAGAACCATGCCCGGGGCTGGTGGCTGTATGAGAAGGCCGCACGACAACTTGAACACGGACATTGGCGGCGCCTGGGTAAACCCCACTGGCTCGGACCCTGGGCTCAGCGGGACGAACCCGATTCCGCAGCGGCCGATGCGGAGTTGGAGCGCGTCGGGAATACGGGAATACCCGCGCTGTTTGCCAGGTTGACCTTCGATTCCAGCCGGCAACTCTGGGTGGAAGCAGAGCGCCTGTTCGTTGTTCCTGCTGATTGGCCCAAGGCCACTCGATCGAATCTCTCATGACCCGGCACGACTGACGCCGCTATTCGTGGTATCGGGCGCAGCGTGCCGGATTTGTTCCGAATACCCGCTAAAAATTGTCACACTGCTCGTTAAGCTCACTGGTCTTCGCGTTGGGCATGGGCGAGAATACCGCTTGCTCTTCACAAGCACCTCACCAAGCAGTTCACACACGGTTTACATGGAACGGTTACCTCTCAAGGAAGAACCTTCTGAAAACCGCCGATGCACGTCGCGCTTCCCGGGTTGCACACAACCGATCGGGAACCGGTCAGCGTTATTCAGGGGTCCTTGATTAACAATCGAAAAGGAGTATTCCCATGCGCCTTGCTCGATCTGTTTTTCTGTCGGTAGTGTTGCTGATATTGCTTTCGCCCCTTTCCTTTCTTGCGCGGTCCGAGGATCCGGACTTCAAAGGTCGCTGGGATGGAAACCTGATGCTGGGTGATGTAAACCTTCATCTGATATTTCGCTTTTCGATGGATGATGGCCAATTGGTAGCCCGGCTCGACAGCCCCGACCAACGGGCCTATGGCTTTTTCGCGGATGCCATCGAATGGGAGGGCGCGAACCTGCGACTGGTTTTTCAGGCCCTGGACAGTGAGTTCGTCGGGATGCTGGACGAAGGCGGAGAGGCGATCAGCGGAACGTGGAGGCAGGCCGGTCAGCAATTGCCGCTTGTACTCCATCAGGATTAGCAGACTGTCAGGGAACCATTCACAGGCTGATGGAGTCCGCGCTTGTGTTCACCCCAGGACCCTGAGGCTCGATGTTCCGGATCAGCAACACCCCAATATTGTCGTTCGTTCAATATTTCCCATCCGCCCTCCGGCTTCTCCCGGTGATTGCGCTCTGGCTGTGGTTGCCCGGCTGCGCGGCGGCGGCCAGTTATCCGCTGGGGAACCCGTTGGTGGGGCAGGCCTCCATCGCGGTCGTGGGCGCCGATGACACACTGATGGATATCGCACGCCTTTACGGGGTTGGTCACCACGCCATTCGCCGCGCCAACCCGGACCTGGACCCGTGGTTGCCGGGTGAGGGGAGTGAGGTGGTGATTCCGTCTCTCCATTTGCTTCCGGACGCACCCCGCGAGGGGCTGGTGCTCAATCGCAGTGAGATGCGCCTTTACTACTTCCACCGGGATGGGGCAAGCGATGCCGCCATGGTGACCACCTTCCCGGTGGGTATCGGCCGCACGGACCGGCAAACCCCGCTCGGCCGCGGCAAGGTGACCATGAAGCTGCATCAACCCGCCTGGTACCCAACGGCCAACGTGCGCGCGGATTACGCAGCTCGCGGGAAGTCCCTTGCCCCCATGATTCCACCCGGCCCCGATAACCCGTTGGGGGAGTGGGCGATGGTGCTCGACATTCCAGGCTTTCTGATCCACGGCACCAACCGGCCCGATGGTGTGGGCATGCTGGTGAGCCAGGGCTGCGTGCGGCTCTATCCGGAAAACATCGAAGAGCTGGTGCAGGCGGTTCCCGTGGGGACGCCGGTCACCGTAGTGGACCAGGCCGTGAAAGTAGCGTTGGTGGAAGGGGAGTTGATGGTTGAAGTCCACCCCCGGGTGTATCCGGATGACGGCCCCCCTCAGCCCGGCCGGGAGCAGCGGTTGCTGCACCGCATCATGACCTTGCTGGAACGACGGGGGAATGAACTGAAGGGCGAGGTGGACTGGGAAGCGGTCTCGCAGGTGGCCAGGCGGGCCGATGGCATTCCGACCGTGGTCAGCAGCCCGCTGGTGGCGTCCCGGCCCTGATCTGCTCTACAGAATACCTACTTCTCCTGCATTCGCTCCAGGGCGCGGTCCAGGCGTTGTTCCTGTTCGCGGCAGCACTGCTCGGAGGAATCGGCCGTCTCCTGTGCGCGACGCGCGGCCTCCATTGCCTGCTCCGCGGTACGCTGAGCTTCTTCAGCCATCTGCATGGCGCGGTCCACATCGCTGCGCATGGCCTGCTCGGCTTCGGAGTTGGTGGTGGCGCAACCGGTGGTCAGAATGGCCGTTGCGAAAAGGGCGGCGCCCAGGGCGCGTGGAAGTTGATTGGTTCTCATGCGGTGACTCCCTGTAGTGAGATCGACAGAAGCAGACGCCGGCCCTCGATGGGGCGGGCGTTCCAAATACGGCGGACGTGCTGAGACCAGTGGCCCCACGTTCGTCAACTTCAGTTCGACAGGTCCCAATTGGCTGAGTTCGCCGATTTTGCAGACACTGAGAACTTGTCCGCGCTAACCAGGCTCGACGGTGGGTGCTGCCTGTTTCGGTGGACGGCAGATCCACACGGACAGGCCAATGATCGCGCCCCCCGCGAGCAGCCTGAGCCACTCGACATCCTCGTTCCAGAACAAGAAGTTCACCAGAATCCCAGCGGGAATCAGCATATTGTTCATGGTGGCCAGTTGCCCCGTGTTCACGTGCTTGGCGGCCAGATTCCAGCACAGATAGCCGATTCCTGAAGCACCCAGCCCCAGCCAGATCAGCACACCCCATTGCAGGCCACCGAAGGGGATCTGGCCCCAGTCTGTAAACAGCACCACGCCCAGGCCCGATACCAGGGTCGCGCCCAGAAAGAAGAACGCGAAGACCCGGGACTGCTGCCGGAGATCTCCCAGGGGCAAGCGCTTGTAACCCACCTGCCCGGCGGCGAAGCACAGGTTGGCGGCCTGAATCAGGAAAAACCCCGTTAACGCATCCTGGCTGACGTGGTCGTAACGAATGACCGCCGCCCCGGCCACAGCAACCGCGGAGGCCGTCCACCAACGCAGCGGCAGGTGTTTGCGGCCCAGAATCAGTTCATCGATAAAGGTGACGTAAAGGGGCGTGAAAATCGTGAACAGCAGCACTTCGGGCACGGTCAGGTAGGCGAAGGCATGATAGAGGAACAGATAAGTGGCGCCGATCTGCAGCCCTCCAATGGCTGTCAGTGCCGCCAGCTTCCAGAAGGGCAGGCCCCCTGGTCGAAGCAGGGGCAGGAACAGGAGGAGGGCGAGGGCGACGCGGATGAATACGGCCAGATAACTGTCTACCTGCCCGCTGAGATACACTCCGATCAGGGAAAAGCTGAAGGCCCAACCCGCCGTTACCAGCCAGAGGACCCCCATGGGGGATAACCGTACGCTGCCAGTTTTCATGTGGATTCCGGAAAAAGCGCGGATTCTAACATCGGTCGCCGAAGCGCGTGGCTCCTTCACTGCAATCAGGGACGAACCCGGAGGCCGGGGTCGGGTCTGAACACTGCGATTGTGTGGGAACGGACAACCAAATGGATTATCTGGACTGGGTGCAGTGGCCGGCTATGGCAGTGACGATTCTGGCCGCGTGGATGGTGGGCTCGCAGAGGAAGTACCGGCGCGAAGCGGGCTTTTGGCTGTTTCTTTTGAGCAATGTGCTGTGGATCGTGTGGGGCGCCTACGACCGAGCCTATGCCCTGATCATTCTGCAGGTGGGGCTGGCCGTCATGAACATCCGCGGCACCGTCAAGAACCGGTCGGCCAACCCTCAGTGAGGGCGGAACCCGAGGTCTGTCCGAGAGTCGCCTGTCAGAGCGCGTGCAGACGCACGGGCAGTTGGACGTAGCCTTTGACGAAGCTCGAATAGGTTCGCTCCGGCTCGCCGGTCACTTCCACCGTACGGAAACGCTTGAGAATTTCTTCCCAGAGAACGCGCAATTGCATTTCCGCCAGGCGGTTGCCCATGCAGCGATGAATGCCGAACCCGAAGGACAGGTGCTGGCGCGCGTTGGGCCGGTCGATCCAGAAGCGATCGGGCTGCTCGATGACCTCATCGTCCCGGTTCCCGGAGGCGTACCACATCACCACCTTGTCGCCCGCCTTGATCTGCTTGCCACGCAGTTCCGTGTCCTGCCGGCAGGTGCGGCGCATGTAGGCCAGAGGGGTTTGCCAGCGAATAATCTCCGAGACCATGTTGGGAATCAGGCCCGGGTTGCCCCGCAACTTCTGGTATTCCTCCGGGTTCTCGTTCAAGGCCAGTACGCCCCCGGAAATGGAATTGCGGGTGGTGTCATTGCCGCCAACGATGAGCAGGATGATGTTGCCGAGAAATTCCTGCGGTGACATGTTGCGGGTGGATTCCCCGTGGGCCAGCATCGACACCAGATCACTGCGAGGCTCGGCATTTACCCGCTCGTTCCACAAGCGAGTGAAATATTCCAGGCATTCCTGCAAAGGCTCGATCCGGTCTTCGTAGGAATTGATGACACCGCCGCCGGGAATGGCCGTGGCCACATCCGACCAGTAGGTGAGTTTGCGGCGATCATCGAAGGGGAAATCAAAGAGAGTGGCAAGCATCTGGGTGGTCAACTCAATGCTCACGTGCTGCACCCAGTCGAAGTCCTCGCCCACAGGCAGATTGTCGAGGATATTGCACACTCGCTGACGAATGACGGGCTCGAGGTTGCGCAGGTTTGCGGGCGCCACCACCCCCTGCACCGTTCGTCGCTGCACGTCGTGCTTGGGCGGATCCATGGCGATGAACATGGGGAGGTTGTTCTCCTCATCGATGTCCACGATGCCGATGGTGGGTTCCGAGGAGAAAATCTGCGGTGAGGTATCCACCTGCACAATATCCTTGTACTTGGTGATTGACCAGTAGGGCCCCACGGCCGATTCGGCGCAATAATGGACGGGATCGTCCCGGCGCAGCCGGGCCAGGAAGGGCAGGTGCTCATTGGCCTTCCAGATGCCCGGGTGGGAAAGATCGATTTCCTCCAGCGGCATGGTTTCGACATCGCGGCCGACCATGCTCCAGGTTTTTTTCGTGGGCTTCGCAGATTCGTTCACGGGCGGCTCCCCTTGTATGGCTTCACGCTCGGCAGGCGCAGGTGATGTCAGAACTGAAATTCGGGGGTTCGGACAACAAGTCCGTCCAGCTCTTCGCTGAGCTTGATCTGGCAGGACAGCCGCGAATTTTCCTGACGATCATTGCTCACGCTGAGCATGGCGTCTTCCATATCTTCCATGGGTTGGAGCTTGTCAGTCCAGGCTTCGTCCACAAAAACGTGGCACGTTGCGCATGCGCAGGAACCGCCGCAATCCGCATCGATACCCGCAACGCCGTTCTGCACGGCTGCTTCCATTACGGAAAGACCGGGCTCTGCCTCAACTTCGTGTTCGGTGCCGTTGTGCTCGATAAAACGTATTCGTACCAATGTCATATGCTCTTGTTTCGTCCGGGGGCGCAACAATAGCAAGCACAATGGACAAGAAAAAGAACTCTGTCTGACCCCGGGGTTCCGTCCGGTGGTTCACGGAGTCGTCAATGGCTGGCCTGACGGTTGAGGCCGAGCGATGCCAGGGAAAGGTAAAGGGGGGAGGGAAAGGAGCTTACAAAAAAGGCCCCGGAAACGAGGAGGTCAGTTCGTTCCCGGAGCCTGTCGGAAGGGCTGGTGTCTGCAATCAGCGGATGCAGACTTGCCCGTTCATGGAATCATCGCCAATGACGATCATCACGTTGTCGAAATCCTGGTCCTGCCCGTCATTTGCCTGCACCCGCAGAACGTAGCTGCCGTAGCGGTCGGGCAGGAAGGAGGCACTGCTGCTGGTGCGGTCGGAAATCGACCCGGCGTTCAGCGCGCTGCCAGGTGGCAGGGAGACGAAGTTCCAGGAGTAGCTTAGCGGCTCCGGCGCTGCGTCCGGGTCAAAACTGGCTTCGGCATTCAGCTGAACCGGCGCGCAGTCATCGAGGAACTGATTGACCGCTGCGCTCGCGTTTGGAGCAATATCCAGCGCAGAAACCTGGATGCGAACCTGGTCCGTGTCCGTAAAGTCTTCGGTACCGTCGGAGACTTCCAGTTCCAGGACGTACTCGCCCTCCACATCCGGTGAGAAAGAGGCGAGGGGGCTGGTCGCATTGCTCAAATCCGCGTCACTGCGCCCGCTGCCACTCGGGATTTCCGCAAAGCGCCAGCGATAGCTCAGAGCGAGCGGCCCGTTGTCCACATCAAAGCTGCCGCTGCCGTCCAGTTCCACGGTGCCGTACAGCTCCGCGCTCTGGTCCGCTCCCGCCCGGGCATTGGGCGGCGCGTTGTTGCGGAAGGCCCTGATGGAGACGCGGTCTGCCAGGCTATCCAGTTGGCCATCATTCACCGTCAGCTCGAGGGTGTAGGTACCCATCAGGGGATTCTCGATGGTGTCCCAGACCTTGGAGGTAAAGAAGCTGTTCACGAAGACCGGATCATTGGCCTCCGTGACTTCATAGGACCGCGCGATAAGCCCGGCGCGCAGCACCTGGGCCTGGAGGCTCTCCGGATAACCTGTGTCCGGGTCGTCCAGTGCCGCGAGGGTTGCGTCCGCATCAAAGCGGTCGCTGCCCGAGATGAGGCGGTCGGCCGCTGGATCCCCGTACTGGCTGCGGCTGGCACCATCCGAAGGTTCGATCAGCAGGTCCAGGAAGGCATCATTTTCAATAATCAGGGCAGCGGTGGCATTGATCTCCTGCTGCCAGATGCTGTCCGGATCGAAGCTGCTGGGCGGCTCGAAATCCCTATCGTTGTACTCACCGTCGGAATCCTCGTCCGTGACCAGAATCAGGTTTTTACGGGCCGTGCTGCGGAACTCCAGGCCATCCAGCGGGGCTCCGGCCAGGTTCGGGTCTCCCAGCACGTAGCGGATGGCCTCCAGGCCAGCTTCCCGCTGCTCCCCCCAGTAGGGTCGACCGGTGTCGATCGCATCGAAAGCGGCAATCACCTCATCCACCACATCGGCTTCCACACTGCTTTGGGTGAACGTAAGGTTGACCCGCGGCACGGTTTCGCCCCTCGGGCGTTCCTCATAAGTCACCACGGCGAAACGTGCGTCCACCTTGCTGTCGGAGGCGCTGACCGTCTCCACGAAAGTGCGCAGGCCGTTGCGGACCTCGTCAATCTCCTCGACCATGGAGAAGCTGCCGTCAATGATGAACACGAAGTCCGCTTTGATGGGGATCTCGACGGCTTCATCCGGGGTAAAGCTCGGGTTCGGGGTGAAGCGGCCCACGATGTCGTCATCACTCAGTTCACTGGACGGCGAGATGTTCGCAAAAGACCAGCGGTAGGTCAGTAGGTCGCCGTCAGGGTCGAATGACTCGCTCCCATCAAGAGACACGACCTGCCCGGCGGGGACATTCTGGCCCGGTCCGGCCATCGCCACGGGCTTGTTGTTTTCGCCGGGATCAGTGGGGTCGGTCGGATCAGTTGGATCTGTTGGGTCCGTCGGATCGGTCGGATCAGTTGGATCTGTTGGGTCCGTCGGATCGGTCGGGTCAGTTGGATCTGTTGGGTCCGTCGGATCAGTCGGATCAGTCGGATCGGTCGGGTCCGTCGGGTCCGTCGGATCAGTCGGATCAGTCGGGTCCGTCGGATCGGTCGGATCAGTCGGGTCCGTCGGATCAGTCGGGTCCGTCGGATCAGTCGGATCAGTCGGGTCCGTCGGATCAGTCGGATCAGTCGGATCAGTCGGATCAGTTGGATCGGTCGGCGGAATCGGCGTCGGGTCGTTACAGATCAGACGCGAATCGTCCAGATTGTCCTCGAATTCCGGGTTGACCGGCGCGAAGGGCAAGCCCTGGCCGCGCTGGTTCTGGGCCAACGCCAGTTCGGTGAAGACCCGGTCGCGGCTGGATTGAAGCACGGGCAGGCGGCTGTCGTCTTTCGGGTCGTATACCCAGATGCCGTATTCGCTCGTTACTTCTCCGTCCTTGCCTTCGGTGCAGAACGCGTTGACGCCGCCGCTGACAGTGGAGCACTGGGACCAGCCCACCAGCATACGGGAGGTCCCGTCGCGGTAAGGCGCAACTGCGCTGTACCAGCCGTTTGGAGAGGCCTGGTTGGGATACATGTTCACGTTATCGGAGATCAGCGAGCGCGGTGCGATGCTGCCGAAAACCGTCTCGTCGCTCGCGCTGGCGGGGTCCTGCATCAGCACCACGTTACCGCCAAGGTGCTGATTGTAAAAGTGTTTCATGAGGCCGATCAGGTAACCGTCCTGGCCCTGTACCAGCTCGTCGATGTAAACGAATTCTTCATCGGAGCCGAAGATGGTCACGGTCTCGTAAAGCTGCTCCAGCGCCTCGGTGTCCGGGTCGATGGCCAGCAGAGTATAGTGGTTGCTGGGCAGGGCGTGGCCGAGAGGGGTTTCGATGGCAAAGCTGCAAAGCCGCTGTTCGTCCCAGGCGGCGGGGGACGCCAGACCATTGGGATAGCTGTTCGGGAACAGGCTCTCGTGGCTCAGGCTGCCGAACGCGGGGTCGCTGCTCGTACAATTGGGGAGCAGATCATAGCTGCGGGACCATCGTACAAAGGCGACCTTGCCGTCCGCGAGGGTGCTGGTTTCCGTGTCGTGGTTATTGCCGAAGGTGAGCTGCACAATGTCCTCACCTTCCGAGCTCATGATATGCAGGAGGGAGGGGCTTTCCGCCGGGCCGATCTTGTAGCAATCTTCGTCAATGTCGCCGGGCTCGGAGTCGTCCACGTGGTCGGGATTGCCGGCGGCACGGTCCGATGAGAAAACGATGCGGCCGTCCAAAGCGTAAGTGGGGTTGGTGTCTTCGCCCTCATTGGCGAGCTCGTCGTCCTCCATTACCCGCCGGACGCGCCGTGCCTCAAAGTCGTATTCGTAGATGTTCCAGGTGTAATCGCTGGGGTGGTCATCCGGCCCGCGTGCCGCAAACAGCATTCGCGTGCCATCCCGTGACACGCTCAGATCCTTCACGTCGTATTCGCTGGTGCCTAGAAACTGTGCAAGCACCTCCCATTGCTGGGCTTCCGTATCCAGGCTTGATCGGTGGTAAAGGCGGGCTCCCAGCTCGTAAGCGTAGGGAGAGTTAAGGTCCTGGGGTGCGGCCTCCCGATTTTGAAGCGCTTTCTCGAAAACCCCCAGCCCGCTGGCAGCGCCCTCGGCAATGCTGCGTTCCACGAACGCGAAGGACGTATCCTTGCTGATGGCCTCGGCTTCGGTTGAATCGTCACCACCACCGCCGCAGGCGCTCAGAACCAGGGACACCGAAGCTGCCAGGGCGAATTTATGAAATCGAAAAGTGTACGCGCACATAGTCCACCACCGAATCGGCATGAAGAAAGTTCCGCCCATAGTGGCACCACTGTTGAGCTTGAGTAGGGAACCGTATCGCAAATTTCCACCCACTTTCTTCCGAGCTTGAAATTTTGTGAATACTTCGGTGGGTCGGTCATACCCACTCAATTACGAATCGCTATAACGACCTAGGCGGGCGCAGGGAGGACGAGGCTGCGGTTTGCCGAGGCGGCCGCGGGAATTGTGCTATCCCGCGACCGCTCCCGCTTTTTGATGCCAGCCAGGGCCGATGGCGCTTAACTTGGCAGGAAGGAGAAGGCGTATTCCACTGCCGTGGGAGAGACTTCCTTTTCTCCAAAGTTAATGCGCTTGATGCGCTCCAGGATGGTGTTCTCCAGACTGCGCTGACCGAGTTCGCTACTGACCAACTCCAGTTCGGAAATACTGCCATCCGGTTCGATCACCAGGCGAAAGATGAACTTTCCCGCAAGGTCCGGGTTGTCATTCAATGCCTGCAAATAAAGGGAGTAAACGCTGCTTTTGGCGGCCTCGAAAGTGCGACGAATATTTTCCATATCCCGTCGTCCGGCCTGCCCGGAGAGAAAGCTCAACTGGCTGCCTCCCGGCTGATCGGAATAGGCGGTCGCCTCAACTGCGACACCGCTGTAGGCGGCCAGGGTAACGTTCTCCTGCTGGATAACATCATCCACCTGGATACCATCGCTGCGCTTGGCGGCGATGTCTTCGCCGAAGCGGTCCCGTGCTGTGTATTCCTTCTGACCCAGGTCGCTTTTGCTCACGTTCTTGCGCTGAAGCTTGGCCACGCTGACCGTACCGCGCAGAGCGCTCAGCTGATTACTCAGATCTGAAAGGCCCTGCTCCTTCATTACCGATTCCTTGTCCTTAGGTTTCGGGGTCGGGGGCGGCGGGGCAGGGGGGCTCTCCGCAACGGTTCGCGTTTCAGGCTGGGGCTCGGGCTCGGGCTCCGGTTTTGGAGCGGGGGGCGGTGGCGTTTCCTCCACCACCGGCTCGGGTTCCGGCTCGGGCTGCACAATGGGTTCGAGCATCACTTTGGTCTTGGCGATGCTGTCTTCCGGAGTCTCATATTCCTTCTCGAACACCGGAAGCCACGGAATAATGACCGCCAGCACCGCGATCGCGATCAGAATGCGCTTGAGCAGCTTCCTGAAGCGTTGCTCCTGCTCTTCGTTGCTCTGCCAGGGCAGAGCAAGGTCGAGGGCTTGGGGTTCCAGATTGGCAAACTGCATACTTACCGTTCTCCCTGCAGGTCAGGGATGCTTCGATCGGCCAGAGACGGTGGGGTGTCATCAGCCGCGGGAGCGGGCCCGGCCACCTGATTGACGGCCAGTGCGATGTCCCGGAAGTTCTCCAGGCGGGCGGTGGACATGACGGTCTTGAGCAAACCATAGGGCACCGCGTGGTCCCCCATAATGGTGAGCGAAAGACCGTTCTCCTCCTCGTAGCTGTTCAACTCGCCCTTGCGCTCGCGGAAATCCGCCAGCGCTTCGGAGAGTGCCGCGATGGAGGATTCCCCGCTGTCCGCCACATCCTCGATGCTGGCTATCATCTGCTCGCCAAGCCAGATGGCGTCGCTGCCGATCATTACCACCAGGTCGTCGTGGGGCGGAGTGCCCGCATGGGAGTCGGGCAGTTTCACAAACTCCGCGTTTTCCAGTTTTTCAGCCTCCCCGGAGTTGAGGAGGAGGAAGAAGACCAGGATGGTGAAGATATCCATCAGCGCCACCAGGTTTAGCTTGGTGGTATAAGAGGGCTTCTTCTGCTTAAAGGCCGATTGAAACATAAAGCGTTTAACTCGCGTCCCCTAGTGAAATTTCCGGAAACAGCTCCACTTCCACCACGCTGGCAGCCAGCACGGTACGGTAGGATTTCACTGCATCCATCGTGGATACGAGGCTCTGATAATCCAGGGCCTGATTCGCCAGCAACACGATATCGCGGCGATCCGAGAGTTGGGATTTGACCTCCTGCATAACCTCGGACAGGGCGGTGAAGTCGTAGGTCATACCGGTTTCGGTCTCGACCAGCGGCAGCTCCTTGATCAGGCTCTTGCGGTTCGGGTAGAAGACCTGGAAGCCATCTTCCTTTACGACTACCTCCAACTGCGCCTGGGATTCATCGCTCGCAAAACTTCCGCCGGTCAGGTCGGGAAGTTTGATTTCATGCACCGTAATCTGAGTAAAGGTAATACTCAGAAGGAGGACCGGCACCAGAACGATCATCAGGTTCATGAAGCTGGTGATATCCA
The DNA here is from genome assembly GCF_054401055.1 of Gilvimarinus sp. F26214L. NCBI lineage: Bacteria > Pseudomonadati > Pseudomonadota > Gammaproteobacteria > Cellvibrionales > Cellvibrionaceae > Gilvimarinus > Gilvimarinus sp. F26214L. Next base: position 55,197 of record NZ_JBTIYG010000016.1, read on the forward strand.
GGTCCGCCTCATCGGCCGGTTTGTGTTTGTAACGAAAAGCCATGTAAACCTCGTCGCTGGAGTCGGAGTGTTAACCGGCCGCAGGCGCAGGCGCGGCATCTCCCGGTGCGGTCATTTCCGGCGCGGCCGCCGAGGGCTGCGGGCGCGGGTTGTTGGCTTCGATGAATCGGTGCAGGGTCATGATGTTCAGAAATTTCACAGCAGCCATCTCGATGCTGTTGACGATGGCGGCGGTCTTGTTCTGGATGACCGCGTGGAGGATCAGCAGAGGTATCGCGGCGATCAGACCAAACGCCGTGGTGTTCATGGCCACGGAGATGGACTGGGAGAGCAGGGTGGATTTCTCCGCCGGGTCAGCAAGGGCCACTGCGGTAAATGCGCTGATCAGACCGATGATGGTGCCGAGCAGGCCTAGCAGGGTGGCCACGTTGGCGAGCACGGACAGATAGCCGGTGCGCTGCTCCAGGCGCGGCATGGTTTCCAGCATCCCCTCACTCATGGAGTTTTCCACATCGCCGCGCTGGCGGCTCACCTTCATCATGTCCAGGCCACAGGCAATGATGCGGGTGACCGGTGTCTGCACTTCCCGGGTGTAGAGCTGCATCTTATCGATGTCCGTGGTGCGCAGCAGAGGGAGGAAGTCCTCAAACGCCTTGGCGTTGCGGGCCTTCTCCCTGCCCAGAAAAATCCAGCGCTCGATTGCGATGGCGACACCCACCGCCAGCACCAGGGCGATCGGGTAGATGAAAAGACCGCCGTCCTGAAAGAACTTGGTAATGGTACTGTAGAAATCAAGCATATTAACCTCCTGGGAAACCGGTCTCCCGACCGGGTAATTCTGGTGCCCCGCGCCAGCGCGAAGCGAATGTTATAGAGAAACGTTCAAGCCCGTCGTAACGGGCCACAGGCTATTGGGGCGGAGCTTCCAGTTGCATCTGATCGTACAACTCAATTGAGCGAAGCATGATCTCCCGGTCGACGGTGCCCAGGGCCTTGTCATGCCGCTCTTCCACATTCCAGTGCAGCTTGTCGGGCGTACCGATTCCCTGCCACGGAATGAAATAACTGATGGCCGGTTGTTCCTTGTCGCCGACGAAAACAGACTCCAGCCTGATAGGGCCCTCATCCGCTTTTTGCTTCGCCTGTTTCTCGGCCTGCCCTTTTTGGGCACTTTCAGCCTCTTTTTTGCCGTCTTCATCGGCCGCCAACGCGCTCGCGCTGAGGGCGGCGAAAAGCAGGGCTGTTAAAGTCATTCGTAAGGTCATCTATTCCTCCCGTGCGCCTGGCGCGCCCAGATTGTGGACTCCACTCGCGTCAGCCACTTCACCGGATTCCGGCTTTTCTGACCCGGAGCTACCGGTAATGGTCTTCAATGCGGTGCTGGTGCCGGTGCGCTGCCGGATCTCGTCCAGCCAGGCGACCACTTCACCGCTTCTATCCCCGCTGAGTAGCTGGTAGGCCTCCATGTGAGCCTGGGCTTTCAGCGGTTGGTTCAGATAAACGTCGTAAAGAACCCCGAGATTCAAGTGCAGCTCCGGTCCATCCGGCCACAGTTCCAATGCCCGTGCGTAGGTGTTCTGCGCGTGGTTGAAGTGGCCTCGCATGCGCTGGGCTTTTGCAAGTCGCAGCCAGGAATTGAAATTGACCGGCGTAACGTCGATGGCGGCTACATAATATTCAACCGCCTCTGCCAGGTCCCCGCGGTCCAGGGCGATGTCGCCGCGCATAACCAGAGGGCCACTGAGTTTGGGCGCCTCTTCAGACAGCTCCGCAAGGAGCTGATCGGCAACGTCAAACTTGTTCGCATTGAACGCGCGGCGAGCCTCGATGTAGCGAGCGACGATCTCCTTGTCGATCTTCCCGTCCAGTTCGGCGTAAGGATTGGGCGCAGCCTCGTAGGGCAGCAGCAGACCCGCTTCATCACGCTCCTGCAGAGGCAAGAACTGTTCCGTAGGAACCAGCTCCACGCGCTCGCTGCCATCATAGATCCAGTTTTTGTGACCTGAGTTAAACGCACAGGCGCCCACAACGCCACAGAGCGCGACGACAAGAGTCTTGCGAAAAAAATTAGCGTATTTCATCACCGTAGCTCACGATCAATTCGGTTTTGGCAAAGCGGCGTGGATCCAGTTCGCGCATCATGGCGAAGCTTTGATCGATCCACTGGTTGAATTCGCCGTCCCAGGCGTGTTCGATATTACTGCGATGCAACTCCATGGCAATTTCGTCAAAGGGTTGGGATTGTTCTGCAAGGATCTGCTGATAGAGCTTACGATCCTCGTCACCCAACCCCGGCGGGCGAGGGGAGCCACGGAGTTCATCTGCCAGGGTCTGGTAGAGTTCCGCGATCTTGTAGGAACTCATGGTGACGAATTCGAGCAGCCCACTGTCCGCCGCCATCTGATATCGGGAGGTCGCTTTTTCGAGCTGTTCATTCTTGGCCGGAAGACTCCGGTCCAGCGGCAGATACAGATTGTGGCGTTTGAATTCGGCCGCGTAATAGTCCCCGTACTCCGCATTGGCCCAGGCCGCCAGATACTGGCTGCGCTCGGTTGCGTTGTCACCGGCGTCCCGATGGCCCTCCACCAGCTTCTGCAACCAGAACAGGCGCTTCTGGGTGTCGTTGATTCGCGCGTAGTTCTGGGTCAGCTTGTAGCGCGCTTCCATGTTGGTGGAGAAGGGGTCCGGGTAGGTGTGAGCGTAATCCCGAAGCTGGACAATGGCAGTGTTGTAGTCCGCGTCCTTCTCGTACATGGTGCCGGAGAGATAGAGCGCCTCGCGACGCAGTTCCGGATCCGGGTCCAATTCACTGAGGGCGGCATAGGCTTTGGCTGCAAGCTGCCAGTCTTCGTTCTTTTCGTAGGCAAAAGCCAGCTTGCGCGGGAATTCCGTGGCCAGTTCATGCTCCGGATAAAGCGCAATGAGTTCCCGCAACTCGCCAATGGCGCGGGACCACTGCTGGAGTTCCAAAAGCAGGGTGGCCGCGTCATATTGAGCGGTGATCCGCACGGGGGAGTCGGGCGTCAATTCTTTCAAGGTCAGGAGCTGTTCCACGGCGCCAGCCTTGTCTTCCTCCGCGATCATTCCCTCGGAGTGCTTGTAAACGGCGCTGGCCAGACGTTCGGTGATCTGCCGGTGCTCTTTGCTGCCCGGGTTCACAAGTGTGCGCTGTTGCTGGTAGTCCTTGGCGGCTTCGGCAAAGCGCTCGAGCTTGAACAGTGAGTGGGCTGTAATGCCGTAGGCGGTTTTCTTCACCTGCCGGTCCAGCTCCGGATTGTTGTCGATCAGGGCCCGGGCGATTTCGAGCGCGCGTTCATACAGTTCCAGGCTGAACAGATACTCCGCGGCGTTAGTCAGGACCGACGGAGAACGCTGGTCCTGGTGATAACGTTCGGCGAAGCGGAGCATGCTCTCCACCGCCCGGCCGCGCCACAGCGTGCTGTCGCGGGAGTCCGGCTCCAGGCTCTCCAGGTGTTGCTCGTAGGAGACGATTGCCGCGTAGCCCGCATCGGCCGCGTACTGGTCGGCGCTCGGGGTTTGCGGGTCGTAGGCCACCCGCTCGTAATCCGGAATGGATTCTTCGAAACGGCCGGCCGCGAACAGGGCTTCGGCGCGGAAGAACAGCAGTTCGTCCAGTTTTTCATGGCCCGGGAAGGTGTCAATGAACTGCTTGTAGAAATAGGCGGCCTTGTTGAGGGCCGTCAGGGCCTCTTCATCGAGTTCTTCCACCTTGTCCGGCTGCGGGCGCTGCCGCTCGTCGCTGGTGAGCTCGGCGATTTCCTTGTGCAGTTCCTGGCCCCGTGCGTGATAGTTACGCGCCAGTTCGTCGAGATATTCCTCCATGGTGTCCTGAATGGACTCCACTGCACCGCCCCGGCGTCGCGCATAGCTCGAGTAGATGCCATAGGCGTCCACGAATTTTTCCTTCTCCACGAAGGCCTGGCGGGGGAAGCTGCCCTCCATATAGGTATCGATCATCTTGCGGTGGAGGATCGGCGTAATATCCTGATCGGGATAGTGCGTCACGAACTGGCGATAGCTCTCGGCCGAGGCTTCGTACAGTTCCTTGTCCAGGTAGTACGTACCCAGATTGTCATACACCTGCCACACATAGTGCTGATCTTTCAGTTCATCGATCGACTGAATGGTGGCGGCACCCGCCTGCTTGTCCAGACTGAGGCTGACGGCGTGCAGGGTGTCCTGAACCAGGGACTTGTCGGGTTTGCTGAGGTCGGAGAGCTCCAGGCCCGGCTTCCAGATTTCGTTCAGCACATGCACAAAGTTATCGAGAGCGGGCCCAAAGCGCAGTTGCTTGTAGCGGGACCAGCCCAGCATGTAATGAGCGTTGAGGTTGAAGCTGGACTCTTCGTGAGTGGTCACGATCTGGTAGGCCTGTTCCGCCTCCCGATACGCCCCATGATTGAACAGAATGTCGCCCTTGCGGAAGTTGGCTTCGGCAATATTCTTGTAGTCCGGATGGCGGGTGGTCAGCTCGCGCAACATCTTCAGGGCTTCGTCCTGGTCGCCCTCCATGTCGTAGGCTTTGGCAAGCTGGTAGAGGATCTCCGCATTGTCCGGGGAGTTGGGATACTTTTCCAGTATGTCCCGATAGGACTTGATGGCATCCAGGTAGTAGCTTCGGCCCGGCTCCGCTTCGACCTGCTCCTGCTCTCCCTCGAGCATGTAGACATGCGCAATGCGGCGCTCGATCTGTTCCTTCAGGTTCTCGTCGTCCACCAGATCCAGCAGCTCTTCGTACTCGGTGCGCACCTCTCCGTGGCTGGCAGGCGCGCCACTGGATTGGGTGTCGGACGCGATTTCCGGTTCGGGCTCATAGCGGAGCCCTCCGAGCGTCTTGGGCTTCTGGGAACTGCAGCTTGCCAGGGCGACGAGCCCCGCCAGCAGGCAGAATCGGAAAAGGTGTCGACTCATTGAGCATTTCCTCCGCTCTGGGTGGCCCCCGCGTCGCGGCTGTTCAGCTTGATCAACGCGGTGTCGTACAGGCGCGCCTTGGCGAGGCGCGCCTGGGCCAGGTAGTAGCGCATGCGTTCTTCGTGTTTATCCAGCTCCGCCTTCACCAGATTGCGCATCACCGGTTCCAGCTTCGCGATGTAGAATTCGGTTTCTTCGAGCCGCTTGGCGATTCGGCGATGGTTCTGTTTGACCATGGCCGGGTACTCGGGCGGCTGACGATAGGGCTCGCTGCGCTCCTGTAAAGCGCGCAAGGTGTCGTCCAGCAGCTTCAGTTCGCGAGTGGAGTTTTCCAGCAGGGACTTGAGCCGGCGTTGATCCGAGGTGTCCAGGGTAAGAGTTACGAGCCCCAGCTCCGCCCGTTGGTCGGCGAGGCGATCCTGCAGCTGCAGGCTGTCGGAGATCACCTGCTTCATTTCCTCGTCAAATGCTTTCTCCGCGGAGGCTTTCAGAATCAGGTCGTGCTGGTCGGTCTGGCGCGCCCAGTACTGCAGGTTGTCGCGGATGGCATAAAGCTCCGCCAGCTCCCGCAGTACCTGGTGAAAGGCGTTACTGGCCATCAGGTCCACCAGGAAGGGCGTGACCTTGGCGTAATCGAGAGAGGGCTGAACACCGAACCAGTCGCTCTGATCGACGATGGCGTCCAGGTTGGTGATAAATTCCCGCGGGACATCCTGCAGCTCAATCACACGGCGGGCTTCCGCCACCTGCTCAAGACCCCTGGTGAATTCATCTTCGGCCTGCAAGTGGCTTCTCAATGCCCGCGTCATGGAACCCTGCTGCTCATAGACGTGCCCCAGCAGAACCTTGCCTTCCTGGACCTCCGGGAGGGCTATCGAGCGCTGATTGAGCATCTGCAGGGCCGGCAGGGAAACTTCAAAAAGCTCCTGACGGATCGCCGTCCAGGAGTACGCAAGCAGGGCGCGACTGGAGTACAGGCCTTCGGTGCGAATGTCCTGGAGGTAGGTCCAGGCGTCCAGCATGCGCTGGTCCTGCATGGCCAGTTGCGCGAGGCCGTGGCGCGCGCGATCCGCCAGAACCAGCAGCTCTTCGCTGCCGTCGCTGTGTTCCACCACCCGGGCCAGGTTTGTCAGGGCCGCGGTCTGGTTGCCGTTGCCCAGCTGGGTGACGCCCAGATTGAAGAGGAGGTAAGGGTACTGGCGATTGGTGGAGGGCATGCTGTTGATCGCCTCCTGAACATCGGCAAGGTGCTCCCCGTCGTTGTTCACCAGTGTCGCCAGATAGTGGTAATCCAGGTGCAGGTCCGCCGGTACACGCCCCCGGATGTTCTCCAGGGCGGCAAAAGCGTCGGCGGACTGAGAGCGCGAGTGATATAGCTTGGCCAGGTAGTACCAGGCGCGATTGCGCAGCACTTCATCCTGTTCGTTGGCCAGCAGGGTGTCGAAGATCCGCTTGCCCACGTCCGGCATGCCATAGGACAGCGCCATGCTGCCTTTCAGAAGCTGCCCCTGGGGGCTCTGGGCCGGACGGTTGTTGATTGCCGTGGCGTAGGCCTGCTCCACCAGTCCTTCGAAATAATCCTGCTGGTAGTACTCGAAGAGAACGGTGCCGTACTCCAGGTCCTGGGGCGAGCGAATCTGGCGTGCTTCGCCCGGTAAGGGTGCCAGGAACAGGGCGGCACCCAGCAGCCCGGCGCAAAATGCGCCAGCCCTGGTAAAGCGGCAGGTTGTTGATGTGACGGTCTGCTTCATTTCAGCGTCACCATTGTTTCAGCTCAAAAACCGGCTCCTGGGTTGCGGGGTCGTCACTGATGGCAATCTCCAGATAGCCACTTCCGGGGCCCTTGTCGAAGTCGAGGGATACCGCCCGTTTATAGGGGCGTTCATTGGAACCCAGTCCGGTGAAGAAAACTGTGACGGTGTGCTGGCCTTCACTGAGATTTGTGACATATAGCCGGTGGACTCCGCCGCGCACCAAAGCCTCCCTCTGCTTTTCCGAGTAGACATGGCTGGTGACCAGCTTTCCATCGAGCTTGAATTTGATGCTTTCCAGGTCGAAAAAATGCCCGGCGGCCATGGATACGAAGACCGAATACTTGGTGGCGGAAGGAAAGAGGATCTTTTCCTCCATCAGCCGCAGGTCCTTGTTCAGATCAACGACCTGGGATTTGAGGGTCTGAATGCCCTTGGAGATCGCCTGGACCTCCTCCATGGCGGATTGGGTCGCACTTTTTACTTCCTCCGCACCAAACTCGATGTTTTTCTCGCCTTCGGTGCCCGGGCTTGTGACCGGTGCAGCCGTGCTCCAGCTCGCAAAGGAAATGCAAGCCAGCGCACACACGATGCGCCCAGCTGTTCGCGTAAAGTCCGACATTGATGGTAGTGCCCCAATTGATTCTGTATTCCTTGATAGCAACATAGTGCTCCGGAACTGTTGGCTTACTATAAATGAAGACACGACAGTGACGTTTGAGAGAATTCTCAAACTCGAATCTTGATCACACATTGATGAGAGTGCACTGCTCAAAACGGCTTGCGCACCCGTGTGACCACGAAAAGTTCAAAAACTTCCATAGCGCCGGCGTTTTCCCAACTCCGCATTTGGCGCCGGACTGTGAAATCGGTCGCTATTTGTCCGATCCCACGTCGCCTGCAAAAAATCAATGGGTGTAGTAAAGTGCCGGCTGCGAACTTTTTTAACGCCAGGTGTTCATTGGCTCCTGGATTTGCGTCGAAGAACAAACGAGATCGGATAATGACGTCAAAGGCTTCTTTTCACATCGTTGCTACGCTCCTGGGGCTTGCCGCGGCTGGTTCAGTGCTTGCCCAAGAGCAGGGGAATGAGTCGCAGGTCCGCATCCTCGAACCGGAACCGCCCCGGGGTGTGAAATTAGCTGCGATCGACGATGAACGTTTCGAGCTTGGGCTGTATGCGGGGACGCTATCCGTGGAGGATTTCGGAACCGATGCCATGGCCGGAATCGAATTGAGCTATCACCTGCTGCCGGACTGGATGGTGCAGGTCAATTACGGCAAGGCCAGCGTGGATCGCGCAGCATTCGAAACCAGTCAGCGCCAGTTCCTTGCCAGCGACGATCGGGACTTCGAAAGTATCGCAGTAACAGGCGCCTACCGCATCGTTAACGGGCGCTCCTTCTTCGGCTCGTCAAACCGCTTCAATTCGGACATCTATGTGATGCTCGGACCTGATCGGGTGAGCTTTGCGGGCAACGACGAGTGGGGATGGACGTTCGGCCTGAGCTACCGGCTGGTATTCACCGACTGGATGACCGCCAACGTGGACTTTCGCGAGCACCTTTTCGAGCGGGACTTCCTCGGGGACAATAAGCAGACTCTGAATACCGAGTTCAGGATCGGAATCAACGCATTGTTCTAAGGGCCTGCCAGGCTGTTGGTGGTCGAGCAGCCGGCGATTGCAATCAACCTAGAACAGGTAACTTACACCCACCGAAAACTGCGTGTTCTGCGTGGTTTCTTCCTCACCCCGTATCAGGCTGGTCTCATAGAGATAGTTGCGGTAATCCACGTTTAAAATGACGCGGCGGGTCATGGCCACTTCGTAGCCAAGCCCGTAGGTGAAGGTGAAGCTCTCCTCGTCGCCGAAGCGGGTATCTCCCACGCCTCCCACCAGATAAAGTGACGAAAGGTTCGCGCTGCCGCGGGTCGGGTAGACCTCCGCCTGGAACAGCTTGTAGCCTACCAGCAGGTCATAGTGCACAAAGCTGCGGTCGGAGCCACTGAAGTAGCGCCCCTGGCTTTTCTCGAAGGACGAGACATCGGCGTCGGTTTCGAGATAGTTGTACTGAAGGAAAAAGTTCTCACTGGCCTGAAAGCTTGCCGAAACGCCCAGCACCCATTCGCTGCCAAAATCACCGATGTTCATGACCCCGGTAAACACACCAAGTGTGAACACCTCGTTGTCCAGGTCGCTGAGGTCGGTTTCCTGGGCGGCCGCGCCGGTGGCCAGTAGAAGAGTGCAGGCGCAGAGGGCCCCGCGACTCGCCAGGCCGTGCCGGAATGCATTCTTCTGTTGCCTTGTTCGTTTCATGCTGTCCCCAAATGTAATGCCGGTTATCGGTTGCGGTAAATATCAGAAAAATGCACTGAAGCCGACACTCCAGCTTTCCAGGCGTTCGGTGCTGTCCTCCACATCCACCCGGAACCAGCGGTAGCTGCCCTGCACCACAAAGTTTCGGCCCAGGTAATAGTGGCCGCCGAAGCTGTAGGTTTCGTAATCCGATGAATCGATATCCAGGGGTACCAGTTTCGGCTGGGAGTCGATATCGATGGTGCCCAGGCCTGCGGTGACAAAGGGGGAAACCGGCCAATGGCTGAAAGGCTCGATAAACGCATTGAATCCGTAGAATTGGCCGCGGGTATCGCTGCCGAACACCTTGCCCAACTCCAGTTCCAGGCCGAGCCAGCTATAAAGTCGGTAGCCGGCGGTCGCACTGAAGGTATCCGAGTCGTCCAGTTCGCCGCCAGTAAAGCGCCCGCTCTTCAGCCCTGCCCGCCAGCTACGGGCCAGATAGTCGCCGTAACTGACGCTCGGCAGGTCCGCCGGCTCGCCGGAGGCCTGCATGGTGCGGGACAGTTCAGCAGTGGTGGTCCAGCCGCGCTGGCCATTTTGTGAGCGAATTTCGAACCAGCCGGGGCGGCGGGTGATGACTTCGATGCTCTCACCTTGCTCCACGGCATAGAACACCGGATAGCCGCGGCCTGGCCCGGTCCGCATTTCGGCGTAAGGGTCGATCACCAGCAGGCGCATGATGTTCTCATCGGCCTCGCCGTTTTCACGAACCTCGGCGGAGCGGGCCGGTTCCGGTTCTGTGGAGTTGTCCGTGTCTGCGTTGGCGATGGTGGCCGTGGAGCACAGGAGGGCTGTGGTCCACACAATCACCCGGTAGGGGGCATTCATATCCTGACTCCATTGTTGTTCGCGTCGCCAGTATAAATGAGGAAGCTGTGACCTCGGTGATCGCCCTGTTGTTCATGTGAATTGGATCTAGCTTATCGTTCGCGTGTGCTCAAAAAAACAGCGGGAATAGCGCTCGCCCATCCTAATAGGGGGCTGGGCAAGGCCGGGCCACCAATCAACCGGTGGCACTAACGGTGTAACTATGAGCGATGTCGGGGAATTGGCCATCGCGGACGTCGGCGGCGAACTGTTTTGCCGCTTCCCCGATCAGCTCCCTCACCGTACAGTACTCCTTGTTGTACTTCATGGGAGCGGGACTGATGTTGAGCCCGATCATGTCCGGTGTGACCAGCACCTGCCCATCGCAGTGGGGCCCCGCGCCGATGCCGATGGTGGGTATGCCGGTACTGTCGGTAATGCGCCGCGCGAGGGTGGCAGGGATCGCCTCAAGGATCAGTGCAAAAGCCCCCGCAGCTTCCACTGCCCGGGCTTCCCGCACCAGGCGCTCCGCGTCCTTCTCAGTCCGGCCCTGGACCCGGTTGCCTCCGAATACGTGAAAGGACTGGGGCGTAAGACCAATATGGCCCACCACCGGGATGCCCGCTGCAACAATGGCCTCGATCGCCGGGCAACTCCGCTCACCGCCCTCCAGTTTTACCGCGCTGACTCCAGCTTCTTTGATCAGGCGAATGGCTGCTTCCTGAGCCGCCTGGGGCCCTGGTTGATAACTGCCAAAGGGCAGGTCCCCGACCACCAGTGCATGGCGCGCGCCGCGGGCCACCATTTCTCCGTGGTAGATCATGTGTTCGAGAGTGACTCCCAGGGTGTTCTCCCTGCCCTGGACCACACACCCCAGAGTGTCCCCCACGAGCAGCAAATCAGAGTGGGCGTCCAATAACTGGGCGGTAGGGTAGTCGTAGGCAGTGAGCATCACGAGCTTGCTGCGGCCTTTGCTCTGCACGATCTCCGGGACCGAAAAAGGTTTATTGATTTCCATGGGCGCTTCCTCCTGCGGGGTGGCTGAGTGTTATGGACGAAGCCTGGACATTGAGCCATGCTTGTACCCCTAGTCAATTCTAGGGTTTGTTTAGAATATAAAAGTAAAGCCTTATAACGAGCACAGGGATCTTCAAATGACACTGGATGATCTGGAAGTTTTTGTTGCTGCTGCCCAGGCGGAAAACCTCAGTGCAGTGGCACGTAACCTGGGTTGCACGCAACCCGCGGTGAGCCAGCACATCGTGCGGCTCGAAAAGGAATTGGGCAGCAGCCTGCTGGAGCGTCGTCCCCGCGGCGTGGCCCTGACCCAGGCGGGCCGCATCTTCTACGAACATGCGCTCGAGGCTCTGGAGGCCATCGAATTTGGTGTGCGGGGCGTCCAGCGCCTGCGGGCAGGGGATGCGGGGCGCCTGAGCATCTGCACGGGAGGTACCACAGTCCGCCACCTGATGAAGGACACGGTGGCTCGCTTTCGCAGCGCCTGGCCGCGGGTGGAGCTGCTGTTTCATTCGGCCAACTCCCATCAGCGTTGCATCGAGGCGCTCCGCAACGAAAAGGCGGATCTCGCTTTTGTCACCATCGGTGCTCCGGTGCGCGGTCTGGAACAACATCCGGCACTGACAGTACCGTGGGTCCTGGTGGTACCGGAAGACGACCCCCTTGGCCGCGTGGGAAGCATCACTACAGGAGACCTGAACGCCTTGTCCTTTATTCGCCTGAAGGAAAGCTCAACCTCCCAGGCCCAGCTGGAAGAAGCGCTGTCAAAAGAAGGTGTCCGCCTGCAATCCTCCGCACAGGTGGACGATTGGGACACTGCCATTCTGTTTGTGGGGATGGGGCTCGGCTACGCCATCACGCCGGCCATCCATGCGCAACGCCTGGCGGCACGGGATCGGGTTCGGGCGCTGGACATCGTTGGTCTGCCACCGGTGGTTTTCGGCTGGGCGCTTCGCCGCTGGAGCAACCTGCCCCGAATGGCCACCGATTTCATGGAGACTTTCGCCCGGGCCTGCGCGGAAGAGGGCGCTTTGAACAGCGGGCCGGCGCAACCCCCAACGTCTGAAGTGCCGGTGGAGACCGCCTTGGACCCGGCCTCGACTTGAACGATGAGGTGTTTCTCCTTACAGGGCCGAACACCCATGTCCGGCCCGACGGGCTTTGTCAGCGGCCTGCCAGAGCACAATCGAGCAAACATTCGGCGCTCCGTCTTGCGATCTGGGCGCTTTCGTTTTGCCCGGAAATCTGTGCTGTAACAATAGCCCCCTCCAGCAGCAGCGCCAAGGCGTCCGCCAGGGCAGCCGGGTCCGGTACGCCGGCTTTTCGGGCCAGGTGTTCGATATAGCCGCGCTCGGTGGCCTTGAATTGACGGCTGAGCTGCCGCGCCCGGGCATCCGCGGTAGCGCATTCCGCAACAGCGTTGATCACCATGCAACCACGAAAATCCCGCTCTGCAAACCATTGTCCGGCCACGTCGAAGATGCCCAGCAAGCGCTCACGAGGATCCTCGGTTCGGGCTTCGATCTGCTCCCGGAATCCCGCAAGGTATTGCCCCTGATAGTTCTCGAGCACCGCCAGGATCAGCTCATCCTTGGAGCCAAAGTGGTGGTACATGGTCTTTTTGGTGACCGTGGCTTCCTCGGCAATCTGGTCGATGCCGGTGCCCCGGTAGCCCTGCGCGGCAAACAGTCGCGAAGCGGTGTCGATCAGCTGATCGCGCTTGCTGACTTTGGCTGTGCCCATGTGCTGCTCCTTCCTCAGCGGAGTTTGCGAAGCTGTCCACCGCCCGCCCATACGCGCAGCGATTGACGAAAGTATACAGATCAGTATACATTGGTTCAGTGAGCTATACAGATCAGTATACTTTCTGAGCCCAAGGAGTGTGATTATGCAAGCTGTCATCCCGCCCGTCGATCCACAGTCCTCGCCGCAAGCGGCTGCAACCGTCAAGGAACTGAAAAAGAACCTTGGCGACGTGCCCAACTTCCTGCTCACCATGGCGCATTCGCCGGCCCTCGTGAAGGCCTATCTGTCCTTCAGTGGTGGGCTGCGCGACGGGTGTCTCGGGGTGGCAGTGTCAGAACAGATCGCCCTGGCGGTGGCAGGTGCGAATCGCTGTGACTATTGTGCCTCAGCCCATACAGCCATGGCGCGCAGAGCGGGGGTTTCACGGGAGGAGGCCGCGCTGAACCTGCGGGGGAGGGCCAGTGAAGGGCGGGTTCAGGCCTTGCTTGATTTCGCGGTAGAGATCGTCGAACGGCGGGGCCATGTGCCCCCGGAACACCTGCAACGCCTGCTCGGAGAGGGTTTTACTTACGAGGAACTGATGGAAGTGATCGGGCACGTGGCCATCAACATCTTCAATAACTATTTCAACCACATCGCCGGCACCGTGAACGATTTTGTCCCGGTGCCGGCGAATTGAGGCGGAGGTGAGGGGCCTCAGGGCACCACGTGGTAGCCACGCAACTGGTACTCCGCGATGACGGTAAGCGCAGCCGTGGCGACTTCCACGTCATCCGTCACCCAGTCCGGGTCGAGTTGCATATGGGCGAGAGCCTGCCCGCATACAAAGATCTCAACGCCGGCCTTGCGCAACTCGGCAAACAGATCCAGATTCTGGTTCCGGCCCTCGAAACGCTCTTCAAAATTGCCTTGTTTGAGTACGCTGCGGGTTGCGGGCCCGTGGATGACCACGGCCAGTTGCACGTTCTCCTTCGGCACTCCGGCAACCTCCGCCAGATTCAGAAAACGTGCCGCGCGCACCACGCCCGGGATCAGTTCGGCGGGCGTCTGGCCGCCCTGGCTGATGTTGAAGATCAGATTGTAGCTGTGTTCCGGATTCAGCGGTATCGCACCGTCGGACATTTCCTGAACCTTACCGTAACTGATCGCCGGTCCCTGCCGCGCACTCTGTGCGGGCTTTTGCGCGAACGTCATTGCGGCTGATATTATTGCGCAGACCATAATTGCAATCCCTAAAAACTGTTTCATCTTGTTCTCCCCAGTGAATAATCCCTCATCATCGCACGAAGATCTGCGTCTCCATCAAAGATTCGCTGGGCAGCCCCTGAATCTGCTGCAGCTGACCATTGGTGTCTTTGAATACCACGGTTGGGGTCGCGCGGATTCCGAGGTCTTGCATGAAGCGGGTGTTTTCCTGCACTTCCTTCAGGAAGCGTTCCGGCACGGCAGGGTCAGCCGGCACGCCGCCCTGTTGCATCGTGCTTTCGTGCTTGGCGAGGGCAGCCGCCGGGTCCTCGGCCGCGAGAAAGGTGGCCGCCTTGGCGGGGCTGTCTTCACGCAGCATACCAACCATGATGTGTCGGAGCTGGACGCCACCTTTCTTCAGATGCGGCTGGGCCGCCTCCCAGAACTTGGCGCAGAAGGGGCAGTTGGGATCGGTGAACACGTAAACGACCTTCTCCGCATTCAGATCACCTTCCGCAATCCAGTGGGTGTCCGCGAAGCTGCTCCAGTCCAGGCCACTCGCTGACGCCCGGGCCAGTTTGTCCCGCGCGACCGCCTCTCCCTGGGCGTTGACCATGGTGCCGACCAGCGCATGGTCACCATCCGGGGTCAGGTAGATTTCCATCGGGCGCCCGTTGTAAATGCCGACGTAGCCTTTCAGGCCACCGGGCGCTTCGAAGGAATCGGCGATCTCCACGCCATCAGCTTCCAGTTGAGCGATGGGCGCGGGGTACTGCTGCGCCGCCAAACCAATGGCGAGGGTTGAGAGGGCAACGGCGCCGATGCCGAGCTTCACAGTCATGCTTTTTGTCAGAGTCATGGATAAGGCTCCCAGTCTTGAATTCGTTCGTCTTGAAGGTGTTTGAGACGCTGCTTCAGGGTAGCGGTGGACAACGCGCCCAGATGGGTGTCGACCAACACGCCACGCGCGTCGAAGAAAAAGGTGGTGGGTAGGGCCTGAGCTCCCAGTTGAGGCATGCTGGCGGAGCGGAAGTCCAGCAGCACATTGCGCAGGTCCAGATCTTCCTCGCTCAGGAAGCCCTGCACCGTCTCGCTGTGTTCACCCTGATTGATGAACACAAACTCGATATCCTCTTCCCGCTGCTGGGCTTCGGCAAAAATGGGCATCTCCGCGCGGCAGGGTGGGCACCAGGTGGCCCAGAGGTTCACCACCACAGGTTTGCCCTTCAGCGCGTCGAGGGGAGCGGGGTCGCCGTTAAGGTCCGTAAGAGGCAGGTCCGGTAATTGGGGCTGCACAGCCTGCATGAGTCCGAGGCTGCCGGCACTGATGGCCCAGACCAGAAGGCCGGCGCTGACCGCCGCGCCCAGGGGCTTGCGCAGGCGCTGCTGGCGCCAGCCGTGAAAGGCCCCTATGCCCGCTGCCACCGCAATGCCCACTTCGTAGAAGAAGCCGCCATCGCGGATATCGATGATACTGAGCGGCTGGCGCAAATAGTCCTCAAGGTACATGAGCACGAAGGCGAGCCGCGCCGTCACAAAGCCGGTCAGCAGCATGCGGGTCAGCACCGGCTCCACCGGAATGCGCTCGCGACGCCCCGCCAGCCAGCCCACCAGCAGGGCCACGCCAAAGGCGATGAAGAAAAAAAGGCGCTCCAGCGAGAGCGCCAGAGGGCCAGCCGTAAATGCCACTCTGTGCACCTCCACGGTCTGTTGATCGTTCCAGGGGCCGGACGGCCCGAGAGAAGTGTACAGTCTGGAAGTGGCAGATTAAGTGGAGGTTAACGCTGTCTTAATGGGAACAACACAGAGTAGGTTGGCGCCTGAACGCGCACAGGCGGTTGGCGAGAGCCCGAAAAACGAGGTAAGCATGCACGCATTGATAGTCGAAGACGACGCCCTGGTCGGGGACGGGATCAAACGCGGCCTGGAGGCCATGGGCGAGACCTGCGACTGGGTACAGTCGGCAAATGACGCAGAGTCCGCGCTCAGGATGGTGGATTTCGACGTGGTGGTGCTGGATCTGGGCCTTCCGGATCGCGACGGTCTGGCTGTGCTCCAACAGTGGCGCCGCCAGGGCCGGCATGTGCCGGTTCTCGTACTCACAGCGCGGGATGCCATTCCCGAGCGGGTTCAGGGCCTCGATGCGGGTGCCGATGACTATCTCACCAAGCCCTTCGACCTCAGTGAACTGGCGGCGCGCCTGCATTCGCTGGTCCGACGTGCCGGAGGCCGCAGTCACAATGTGCTGGAAATGGGCCCGCTCATGTTTGACCCGCGCAGCAACGAAGTACGGGTGCATGGCAAGCCCGTCAGTTTGTCCCGTCGGGAGCTGGCCGTCCTGCAAGCCTTGCTGCAGCAGCCGGGCCGGATCCTTGCTCCCGGTCAGTTGCAGGACCACGTGTACGGCTGGACCGAGGGAGTGGAGAGCAACGCGGTCGCCGTGCATGTCCATAACCTGCGCCGCAAGCTGGGCGGGGAATTGATCGAGACGGTCCGGGGCCTCGGCTACCGCCTGCGGGCCGATGAAGGGCCGAACGAATGAGCGGCAACACGGATCGGAAAGCGACGCTGCGCTCACGGCTCATGTGGGTCATTGGCCTGTCACTGACGGGACTCTGGTTATTACTGGCCCCCTGGCTGTTGTACGGCGTGCGCAGCCAGGTGGAAAAAAGCCTGGATAACCGTCTCGCGGCCTCCGCTGAAATGGTCGCCTCCCTGGCGGCACGGCAACAGATCCTGACCTCCCCGGAGGAAGGGGAGGCCTCGGCACTCCAGGAGGCCGTGGCCAGTCCGAACTTCCCCGCCAATCTCGCCTGCCGCATCAGCACTCTACGCGGGGAACTGGTGGCGCTTTCCCAGGGCGCGCCGGGGGAGGTCCTGGACGCGGCGCCCGCCGGTTATTCCACCCGGGAAGTAGAGGGCCAGCGCTGGCGCGTGTACACGGCCACCATCAACAATTTCCGCATCACCACGGCCGACCGCCTCAGCACCCGCGCCTCCCTGATGAGGACCGTAGTGTTGGCCGCGGCCCTGCCGTTTGTGGTGGCTCTGCTGGGCACACTCGTGGCCATCGGCTTTGGCATCCAGCGCGCCTTCCTGCCCCTGCGCCGTTTGACGGCTACCGTGGCGCAGCGGGATCTCCACGATCCTTCGCCCCTGGACTGGAGCGGCACGCCGGCAGAAGTGAAGCCCCTGGTGGACGAGATCAATCGGCTGTTGCTGCGGGTGCAGCAAGCGATGCAGCGGGAGCGACGCTTTACGGGTGATGCCGCCCACGAGTTGCGCACGCCGCTCACCGCCATCAAAACCCAGTTGCAGGTGGCCAAAATCACCACCGGCGACGCCAATCACCAATCCCTCGAGCACGCGGAGCAAGCCGTAAACCGCCTGCAGTCAACTCTTGAGCAGCTACTCCTGCTGGCAAGACTGGAAGGGGAGGCGGCCTTCGAGGGCGCGACTCGCAGCACGGGCGACGAGATCAGCTCCACTGCACTGATGGACCTGTCGCCCAGGGTGGAGGAAAAGGACCTGCACCTTGATTTCGATGCAGCTTGCGAAGAGGTTATCGATGCGCCCGCCGCACTGGCCACCACGGCCTTGCGTAACCTGCTGGACAACGCCATCCGCCATTCGCCCAAGGGGGCGCAGCTCTTTCTCACTTCTCGGCGGGAAGGGGACTACTGCCTGTGGGCCGTGCGCGACCAGGGCCCGGGTGTCGCCGCTGAGCAGTTGCAGGAGTTGACGGGCCGCTTTATTCATTTGCAGCCGGGCAGCAGCGGTTTGGGCCTGGCCATTGTGGACACCATCGCAACCCGTTTTGGTGGGTCGCTGGAACTGGTCAACACCACAGCCAACAACAAGACAAGCGGATTCGAAGCGCGCCTGCGCCTGCCGCTGAAAACATGAGCCAAACAGCCCCTTGTGGTACATTCAGGCGCCTTCAGCGCGGGCTCCCTTGCAGTCCGCAACCGTGTTGTTCAGGAATGAGAGGTCGATTTGAAAGAGTTGGTTATTGAGGGTCGCTTCTGTGGCCCGCCCGGCAGCGGCAACGGCGGCTACACCGCTGGCCTTCTGGCCGGATTCATTGAAGGGCCCGCAGAAGTCACCCTGCGCAAACCGCCGCCGTTGAACAAGCCGCTTCAGGTGGCCGCCGAAAACTCCGGATTCAGGCTCATGGACGGCGAGGCGCTGGTGGCCGAAGCGCGCCCCGTCGAACTGGCGCTGGAACCGCCGCAAACGGTCGGTTGGGACGAAGCAGTGCAGGCTGCAGAGCGATTCCCCGGTTTCGAATTTCATCATTTCCCGCGCTGCTTCGTCTGCGGAACCGACCGGCAGGAGGGGGACGGCCTGCGAATCTTCTCCGGCCCCAGCGGTGATGGAGTGGCCGCGCCCTGGCAACCGGACGAAAGTCTCGGGGATGAGACGGGCGTCGTGAAGCCGGAGTTCATCTGGGCTGCTCTGGATTGCCCGGGCTACTTCGCAGCGTTCGTGGGAAAAGCGCAGCAGCGCGCATTGCTCGGCCGCATGACCGCTTCCATCACCGGCTCCATCCGGGTCGGTGACCAGTGCGTAGTGATCGGCTGGCCCGAGCACAGCCAGGGGCGCAAACACACCGTGGGGACCGCCATTCTGGCACCCGGTGGCGGTGTGGTGGCACTGGCCAAGGGGCTTTGGATCACCGTACCCTGATACTCCCGCCTGACCACTTGCAGGCCCGTTAGATCGGACAAGGACGTTCGGCACGGCAGTCAAGTGCCCAACTGCTCCGAGCCACGTAAAGGATTTGCGCACACGCGCGGCAATCCCACTGCGCACCCAGAGCTGCCCGGAATTTGCATCCAGGAAAGGTTAGTCGCGAGCGGAAATCAGAACGCTCCTGTTTCCCTAACGGATGTGATTGACCAATGCGGGGTGCTGACTTCAGAACGCGCCTGAGAGCCTATACAAGCGATTCCCACCATCGGCTGGAGCGCCACCCGCGTATGCGAGCTTACGCCAGGGGCAATCTCAGCCGGGCGGACTATGCAACCATCCTGGCCGATCTCAGTAGATTCTGGCAGCAGGCGGAGCCGAAGTCGCGGGATCTGCCGGATGCCTACCACCAGTTCCTCGCTGATTACCGGGCCGCGTTGCGCGCAGACTCCACCGCTGTTCCCGGAGACGCGACCCTGAGGCTCAGGTTCGATGAAATTGCCTTCTTCTATCTACTGCTCGGCTCCAGCCATGGCGCTCGCTACATGCTCCAGTTTCCCGTCGACAATTCCCTTCCCCGGCAGCACCTGCGACTGCTGGCGCGCAATGGCAAGGAGTTATGGAACCGCTTCCGTCAGGAAGCTCTCATGAACCTCGACGGCGCGCGGGAGCGCCGGGTGATGGCCTCGGCGCGGCAGATGTTCGACTGCCTTCACCATTCCATCGATACGACCACCGATACCACTACGGGATAGGCCATGGCCCTTGATCTCGACAGCCTGGACTTCGACCACTGTGAAGACGAGCCGATTCACATCCCTGAAACCATTCAGAGCGATGGCTACCTGTTCGCGCTGCACCCCAAACAGGGCACCATCGAAATCGTCAGTGAGAATGTGAGCGAGTTGCTCGTCGCGGGTACCTCGATTCTGGGGCAGGCGTTCTTCGACTTGCTGGATGGAGACGCGAGCATGCGCAACCGCATGGTTGCGACCTATGAGCGTGCGAAGGCCCGCTCCACACGGCTTCCGGTGCGTGTCCGTTTCAAGGAATGCAGCGTGCGAGAAGAACAGCGCATGGACTTCGATGCTGTCGTATACGACAGCCACGACCGCTTTGTCATCGAACTGGAGCCTACGGCCCGGTTCCGGGACACCTTTTCCATCCAGGAATACGATCGGTTGTATGTCGCTTCCATTGCGCCGAAATACGAGAGCGCGAAAAACCTGGAAGAAACGGCACAGGACATAGTGGACATCATTCGGGACCTCACCCGCATGGACCGGGTAGTCCTCTATAAATTCCTGGAGGATGACTCGGGCAAAGTGATCGCCGAGGCGAAAGACGAGAATATGGATTCCTACCTCGATCTCTATTACCCGGCTTCCGACATACCGGCCCAGGCCCGGGAGCTTTACCGGAAGAGCTGGGTTCGCCTCACTCCGAATGTGGAACTGGAACCCGCCCGTCTCATACCGAGCGTCAAGGACAGCGGCCGCGAGCCACTGGACATGACCTATTCTGTGCTGCGCAGCTTTTCGCCGATTCATCGGCAATATATACGCAATCAGGGCTTGAAGGCTTCCATGTCCTTCTCCCTGGTCACCCACGAGCAACTTTGGGGCATCATTTCCTGTCATCACCGCGAGGAGCGGTATATCCCCCAGCATGTCCGCCTCGAATGCGAGAACCTGAGCCAGGTGTTTAGCTGGCACCTGTACGCCAAGGAACAGGAAATTTTTCATCGCAAGAGAAGGAAGGCCGACTCTGCGATCACCCGGATGCTGCGCAGATTTTCCGGCCAGCATTCCGTCACGGAAATGTTCCGCCAGAACGAGGCTGAAATTCTGGATCTCATGGGCGCCGACGGATTTGTGTTCCTCTCCGGTCCCGAGATCGTGACCCTTGGTACAACACCCGAAGTTGACACCATGCTGGCCATCAACCGGAAGGCAGAGGCCAAAGGGGCGGAGCCGCTGGTCACCTCAAACATCGAAGAGCTGTTGCCGGACGAGGAGGGGTTGCGGGGCGTGCGGGGTGTGCTCATGGTGCCGCTTGCCGCCCAGCAGGACTCCTTTACCGCCTGGTTTCGCGATGAGGTAAAACTAAGGCAAACATGGGTTGGCGCCCCCGGCGAAAAATCCGCTGCCGCGTCCAAGCGCGAGCGGTTAATGCCGAGATCTTCGTTCGAGGTCCATGTGCGTGAAGTCACCGGACGCAGCAAGCGCTGGGACCAGGACGACGTCGAGATGGCCGAGCGCTTTGACCGTCTGTTCATGTCCTACGTCCTCGAAACCCAACAGAAGCTCCGGGACAACGTGCAGAACCTTGAACAACAGGATCGCTACCGCAACGAATTTCTGGCTACGCTCGCTCACGAACTCCGCAACCCGCTCTCACCGATTCGCAACGGTGTGGAATTGTTGCAACACCTCAAGGACGAAGCGGCAAAACAAAAGATCCTCGAAAGAATGGAGCGGCAGGTCGCGAACATGACCACGCTGATCGATGAGCTGATGGAAGTCTCGCGTGTTACCCAGGGCAAGATAAAACTGAACAAACAAGTGCTGGCGCTACAAGAGGTGCTGGATGACGCGCTGTCCACCAGCGAAGCACTGGTTGCCGAGAAAGGCCATCACGTACAAATGGACCTTCCCGATCAGCCCCTGCTGGTCCTGGGCGATCGCACCCGCCTGTCCCAGGTATTCTCGAACCTGATCAACAACGCCGCCAAGTACACGGACCCGGGCGGAAACATCAGCGTGCGTGCAAGGCGTAACAAGCAATGGGTTTCCGTCCAGGTGATTGACAACGGAATCGGGATCGCACCGGAAGATGTGGAGCTGATCTTTTCCATGTTCACACAGATGGACACCCACGCGGCTCGCAGTAAAGGCGGCATCGGCCTGGGCCTCCCCCTTG
The DNA here is from genome assembly GCF_054401055.1 of Gilvimarinus sp. F26214L. Taxonomy (NCBI): domain Bacteria; kingdom Pseudomonadati; phylum Pseudomonadota; class Gammaproteobacteria; order Cellvibrionales; family Cellvibrionaceae; genus Gilvimarinus; species Gilvimarinus sp. F26214L. Next base: position 76,608 of record NZ_JBTIYG010000016.1, read on the forward strand.
CCCAGCGACTGGTCGCCCTCCACGGCGGCACACTTAAGGCGCGGAGCGGGGGCGTGGGCAAGGGCTCTCAGTTCACCGTGCGGCTGCCAGCGGCTGAGGAGGGCGAAATGCCTGGCGAAGCTTCGACTGTCAGCTTGTAGCCGACTGGAGACGTCTCGGAAATCAATGCCGACGCCGTTGTTGCCGAATGCAGATGCCACATGCACCGCGCTCGCGACCAGCCAGCGCGCACCAGTAACGAGAAGAGCAGAAGTGCAATGGGAGGCGCGCGTGTTTTGGCCGAGCCGCAAGCCAGGCGCGTACATTGATCGAAACAGGGGATATTCAGCAATTTGCTCCGGCCCGGTGGGGTTCACTGTTCCTGCTCTGGTTTCCACTCCCAATCGCGGATTTCTGCCGGGTCGTCGCCAACTTCGGTGATGTGTTCCCGGTGATCCACAAGCTTGTCTCGCATCATTTGCTTCACGTAAGCTGCACTTTGGCCCAGCGAGGGCACTCGGTCCACCACATCTGTCACCAGGTGATAGCGGCTCATTTCATTGCGAACCGTCATGTCGAAGGGCGTTGTGGTGGTGCCTTCTTCCTTGTAGCCGCGCACGTGCAAGTTGGGGTGATTGGTGCGCCGGTAGGCGAGCCGGTGAATCAGCCAGGGATAGCCGTGGTAGGCGAAGATGATGGGCTTGTTAGTGGTAAACAGGCTGTCGAAATCCCGATCCGAAAGGCCGTCCGGGTGTTCGTGCCGGGACTGGAGTGTCATCAGGTTGACCACGTTGACCACACGCACTTTCAGGTCCGGCAACTGTTCGCGCAGAATGCTGACGGCGGCGAGGGTTTCCAGGGTCGGCACGTCGCCTGCGCAGGCCATCACCACGTCCGGTTCGCTGCCGCGATCGTTGCTGGCCCAGGGCAAAATGCCAATACCGCTGGCGCAGTGCTTGTTGGCCCCATCGATATCAAACCACTGGGCCTGCATCTGTTTGCCGGCCACGATCACATTCACGCGGTTGCGAGAACGCAGGCAACGGTCCGCCACGTACAGCAAGGTGTTGGCATCCGGCGGCAGGTAAACACGGATAACTTCCGGGTGCTTGTTCACCACGTGATCGATGAATCCCGGGTCCTGATGTGAGAAGCCGTTGTGGTCCTGCCGCCACACATGGGAGGTGAGCAGGTAGTTGAGCGAGGCGATAGGGCGTCGCCAGGGAATTTCCGTGCTCGTCACCTTCAACCATTTGGCGTGCTGGTTGAACATGGACGAAACAAGATGGGTGAAGGCCTCATAACAGGAAAACAGACCGTGGCGGCCAGTGAGCAAGTAGCCTTCCAGCCAGCCCTGGCAGGTGTGCTCACTGAGGATTTCCATCACCCGGCCCTGGGGTGAGAGCTGCTCGTCCGTGTCCAGGTGTTCCCCAAGCCAGGTGCGATCAGTGACTTCAAACAAGGCGTCCAGGCGATTGGACGCGGTTTCATCCGGGCCCACCACGCGAAAGTTGCGCGCGTCCATGTTGCGTTTCATCACGTCGCGCAGGAATTTTCCCAACTCCCGAGTGGCCTCCGCCATCACACTCCCCGGGGCAGGCACATTAACGGCATAGTTGTGGTAATCCGGCAGGCGCAGGTCCTTGAGCAACGCGCCTCCGTTGGCGTGCGGGTTGGCGCCCATACGCCGTTCTCCCTGTGGAATGCAAGCGGTGGCAACGGGCCGCGGTCTGCCGCCCTCGTCGAACAGCTCTTCCGGACGGTAGCTGCGCAGCCAGGTTTCCAGTTCGGCTATTTTTTCCGGGTGTTTGGCAAAACCGGTGAGCGGCACCTGGTGGGAGCGCCAACTGCCTTCGTTGATCTTGCCGTCCACCATTTTGGGTCCCGTCCAGCCCTTGGGGCTGACCAGCACAATCATGGGCCAGCGCGGGCGGCTCTCGTTGCCTCGGTCCCGGGCCAAACTCTGAATGCGGCGAATATCGGCGAATACCTGCTCCAGAGTATCGGCCATGGCCTGATGCATGGCGCCAGGTTCCGAACCCTCCACAAACCAGGGCTCGTAGCCGTAGCCAATCATCAGCTTTGTGAGCTCGTCACGACTGACGCGGGCGAGCACCGTCGGGTTGGCGATCTTGTAGCCATTCAGGTGCAAAATCGGCAGCACCGCCCCGTCTGTGGCCGGATTCAGAAACTTGTTGGAATGCCAGGCTGCGGCGAGCGGCCCGGTTTCCGCCTCACCGTCACCTATCACACAGACGGCGATCAGGTCCGGGTTGTCCAGCACCGCGCCAAAGGCATGGGACAGGGAGTAGCCCAACTCACCGCCCTCGTGAATGGACCCGGGTATTTGCGGTGCGACGTGGCTGGGAATACCGCCAGGGAAAGAGAACTGCTTGAACAGGCGTTGCATGCCCTCGGCATCCTGCGCCACATCCGGGTAAAGCTCACTGTAAGAACCTTCCAGCCAGGTATTGGCCACCATGGCTGGCCCGCCGTGGCCCGGGCCGGCGATGTAGATCACGTTCAGATCATGACGGCGGATCGCCCGGTTAAGGTGGGTGTAGATGAAGTTAAGGCCGGGCGTGGTGCCCCAGTGCCCGAGCAGCCGCGGCTTGATGTGTTCCAGGCGCAGGGGCTCAGTGAGTAGGGGGTTGTCGAGCAAATAGATCTGCCCCACGGATAGGTAATTGGCCGCGCGCCAGTGGGCGTTGAGCTCTTCCACCTCATCGGGGCTGAGCGTATTGGCTGCTTGTGTTTTGTGGTTCATTGTCTTGCCTTCCCTCGTCCTTTAACCATTTAGCCAGCCTCCCTCTGACGCTTCGGTTTGACGCGGGTTCATCGCAAGTGGGAAGTTGTAATACGGGTGGGGCGCCTATCGGTGGGTAATGGCGCTGCCGGGATTGTGTGATTAACGGCTTCTTGCCCGTGGCCGCCGACGGCCGCAAGCCGCCACCGTGAAAGGGGAGACCCATCCAGCCCGGCGCGGAAAGGGCCTTCGCCCCAGCTGGAGGGGGATAGCCGATGCTTCAGGATCGGCTTACGTCATGTTAAAAAATATGCAGGCTATCGACACGTGGGGTTGTTCTGTCGATACCATCGACATAATTTCCTCAGTTTCTCACTGAAGACTGCCCAGCAGGGCGACAGCGAATCCGCCATAAAACATGCCGAGCACGGCCTCAGAGGCCAAGGAAGCCAAGGAAGTGCTGGACACCTTCAAGAAGAACCTGCGCTCGTTCAATCGCTTCTACGAGTTCATCTCCCAGGTCATCGACTTCCACGACGAGGAACTGGAAAAGCTCTCGGTCTATTCGGCCCACCTGATCCCCTTGCTGCGCGAGCTTGTTCCTCCATCACCAGAGAATAGTGGCTACGGACGGAGGAGGGCAGGGATTGCTCGCCGCTGTCCAGTGCGGCCTGGACGGTGCAGAGGGCCAGGTGTTTGTCGGCCTGGAGGTAGAGCTCATCCTCAAGCGCCGCATCCACCTCCTGGGCGGTAACTTGTCTCATCCGGTTCTCCCGCAAGGCTCATCCAGCCATTTACCCACATGTGGGTCGAGCCTTGCTTTATAACCCACTTATGGGTAGAGAGCAACATCATTTCAGAGCCGTTCTGGCCCAGCGCCTGCGCACGGAGCGCCAGTCATTGGGTTTGGGGCAAGCGGCGTTTGCCAGGAAACTGGGAATCAGCCAGTCTACATTGGCTCGCATCGAGAGCTGCCAGCAGAATGTTACGGTCGACATGCTGGAAACCATATGCCTTCGGCTGACGTGCAAGCTGTCGGATCTTTTGCCGGACCAGTAGCCACCCATGAGATGCCGCCCTTTCGAAGTTGCAGCAGCCACGCGGCACAGGCTATCGTTTCAATTGCTCTTCGCGTGATAAGCTCTACGCAGTGATCAGGGCAAAGAGCGATATAAACCCAGTCCTGTGAGCTGCCTCAAACTCCCCGTTATTGGACGAAATTCCACTCACATATTAAAAAACGTTCTACAACTCCGCCAACGTGAAGGACCACTCGCCATGCCAGGGCCATTTTTCCTCTCAGCAAGGTCGCCAGAAAACCGACCAGTGGACCTTATGGGCGCTGCAGGCTGCCGACGTTTCCGTGGCTGCGCCATCGGAAGAATAATCATGGCTTGTATCGTTGCCCCCATTCTGCTCGCTGGTACCGGTTGTGATGCCGCACAAGCGCCTAAAAAGGAGAACACCATGTTCAATTCCCAAGCGAAAACATACCTAGTCGCGTCCCCCCTCGACGGAGTGTTGATGAAAGATGGCCAGCCCCTGGCTAACGCGAAAATTATTCGGACGTTAAGGTGGAATGGTAACGAGGAGGGGCTCACCACGGAGCATTACGCTGATAGCAGGGGCGCGTTTTCACTGCCGGCCCACGAAGAGGAACTACAACTTTCGATGTTGGATCAATTTGCAGCCAATATGACGCTCGATGTAGAGGAAGACGGGCAAATGTACGAGCTGTGGTACAACAACAAGTTCTCTCCAGAGCTGTACTCGGAAACCGAAGGTAAAGTGGTGGGGCTGACCTGTGACGTCAGCGACGACGAAATTGCCTTCAATATCGGTGTAAACAAGATCATGACTCGGTGTCGGTGGGAGGGAATGCCGGAGGATTTTGTTGTAACAGGGCAGTAACTTGACGCAGCGATCAACAGGGAAAGATGACTATGACAAAAGAACTCAGTCCGTTTGATGCAGCAAGACTCGCGCTGGGAATCTATGACGTAAACAGTGGAAATAATAGACAATTTCGGGCTTTCTTGGCGGACCCGATATTCTCGCCAGGGCCTAAGGGCCAGAAGGTTATGAAAACCCGAGTCGGCGGCCATGTTCTTCGAGCGGCCAAGGATGGATTCGGCTTATGCGCCACGGGCGGAGGCCTGCACAAAGGCGATGTTTTTCTGATTTTCCGCGGGACCACAACCGCAAATAACAAAGCCGATTTTGTGACCGACGCCCGCATTGGTCTCGAGCGCGGTAAAAGCGGATGGCCGGTTCATATTGGGTTTAACCATGCGTTTACGGCAATGCTGCCGGAGATCAGAAAATCCCTGGAAGAGTTCAATTGCACGGGCACCGTTCATTGTCTTGGCCACAGTCTGGGCGGGGCGGTGGCCACGCTGGCGGCGGACTGGGCGATACGCAACCAAAAGCGCCCGGTTAAACTCTATACGTTTGGTCAGCCCCGCGTCGGCTTGTCGATGTTCTCCCTCATGCTAACAACAAAGTTGGGGGCGCAGAACATACACCGGGTGTTCCACACCACCGACCCGGTGCCAATGGTCCCGATTTACCCCTATGTGCATAATCCTATGCCCGGCTTCGGTCTCCGCGTGATGAGCGAAAATCCCATTCTCAGTGGGGAGGCCCATAGGATGAAGTACTACGCGGACCAATTGGAAAGAAAAAGATGGTCAGACCTCACTAGCGCGCCGCCACTGCATACCCATGAAAGTATGATCAAGGCCTGGTTGGAGTCGAAAACACCCCACAACCCCGCGAGCACAAAAACCTTCGAATGGCTGGAGAATGCCTTGGTCTGGCTGGTGACAAAGCAATTGTCTGCTTTGGCGCATGGCATTCAGTGGGTCGGAATGGGAATCCATACATTCGTAGACAAGGTGGCATGGTTGCTAGCCAGGGGGGTTGAAGTTGGGGAAAATTGCGCAGATTACGTAAAGCTTTTTATGCGCAAAGTCACGCAAGTTTTGGGCATCCCAGTGGCTTCCGGCGCGAACCTGACCAGGGACTTCTTTCGCTTTCTGCTGGAAACACTCACCCGCCGGGCCAATGATTTGGCAATGAAGGCGATTCGCGGTTTGCGAAGCGGCCGCTGACATAAAGGAGGTATCCATGGATGGCTGGTTTTATTGGGCCTTCATGGTATCGATGATGGCGACGTTCATCTCATGGCTTTTGTTCGGGCGATCGACGATGGCGCGCATTGAACATCAAATCAAAAAAGATGGGCTGGACCGTCCCTGTCCTTGGGATGGCCCCGGTGCTAGAATCGTGTGGTACGCATGGGCTATTGCGCTTCCGATTGGGCGACTGAACAGGAAGGATGACCCGTTTATCGATGTACCATTGGTTAGGCGCTACTCGAACGGTTCTGATCGGGTAGTTGCGATCTTTATGGTGATTTCCTCTGGAGCATTCCTGGCGATAGGCGTGGTGGGTTCGTTTCTCTAAAATTCGGGGCAGACGATTGAGTAAGAACGCTGCCGCCTGGATGTATGACCGGGGCCGCCCATGATGCTTCAATACTTTGAAGATTGGTTCTACCTCATCACCCTGATAACCGCGCTATGCGCATTCATGACCTGGTTGGTTTTCGCGCGATTGTCCATGGCCAGAATAGAACACGCCATAAAGCGCGACGGTTTGCCGAGACCATGCCCGTGGGACGGGCCGGGGGTTCGAACGTTGTGGTATGCAAACGCGTTCGTGATGTCGCTGGGGGATAAGGACGTACTCATTGATGCGCCATTGGTCAGGAGGTATGCGCGACCCCACGACCGCCTACTGGGACTTGTACTTATTACTTCGGCGCCAACCCTTGCCCTGCTCGGACTCGTCGCTCCTTTGTTGGTCGATCTTTCTTGATCGATTCTCGAGCTTGGTATTGTCTCCCAACCTATGGACGATTTGCGCGACCCTTTTATTAAAGATTCTCCAGAGCAGCTGTAGGTTGGGTTAGGCCGCAGGCCGTAACCCAACATTAGGTTCCGATTTGTTGAGTTACGCTTCGCTAACCGAACCTACGAACTGGAGCTACCGCAGCTTATCACGGCGATAAAGCCGGTAAGCGACTCGCCAGCCTGATATACGACTGAGACCGAACATGCTAGTAACCGTAGAAGATTGGTATCTTTTTTCTGTATTGGTAACAGCGCTGACCACCTTTGCTCTCTGGCTGGTCTACTCGCGCTTCACCACCAGCCGCATTGAAAAACAACTGTTGCAAGATGGGTTTCCCCGCCCATGCAGTTGGGACGGCCCGGGGGTACGGGTACTCTGGTATGCATATGCTATCGCAATGCCTAGAGGCGAACGGGACCCTTTAATCGACGCTCCGTTGGTCCGACGTTACGCCAGACCCGTCGACAAAATCCTTGGGCTCATTCTGATAATATCGGGCACATCACTCTCCGCCCTTTGTCTTTTATCATCACTGTTTCTCGCATGAGTTGGTTCGAGTTCGGAAATGCGGCTGGCGGCACGACCTGGGATAGGTGAGATAGTAGATGATGCTGGAAACAGGCAAAGACTGGTTTTTGTTCGTAGCGTTGAATATCGCGATGGTTACTTTTGTGTCCTGGCTTGCATTTGCTCGACTGACAATGGCGCGCATTGATCGCACCATTGTCGGTAAAGGTTTACCGCGTCCCTGTGCTTGGGACGGTCCAGGAGCCCGGGTCCTGCTCTATGCTTACGTCATGATTCTGCCTAAACGAATGTCACAGAAGATTGATATTCGGCTGATAGATGCGTCGCTCGTACGCGGATTATCCGGACCAGCCGATCGTGTTGGCGGACTGATTCTCGTAATTTTCAGCACGCTTTTGGGTATTATCTGTATAGCAGGTGGATTGCTTCTTGAGTTTTGAGTGGTGGCCGGCGGTTCTCGGGGCCGTGCTCAAATCACCGATCGCATCGTTCGCTGCCTTTTGTCCTTTATCTCAATTTGCCATGATTTCATGGGGTTAGAATGAAGCCACTAATGTCGATAAACAATTGGTACTACTGGGCATGTTTGACGACGATGATAGCAATGTTTGTATCGTGGTTGCTCTTCGGCCGCTTATCAGTTGCGCGAATTGAAAGAGACTTGAAGGACGAAGGTGTCGCTCGCCCGTGTCCGTGGGACGGCCCCGGCGCGCGGATCGTGTGGTACGCATGGGCAATCGGGGTTCCGGCGGGGCGTCTCAATAGGCCGGACGACGTTCCCCTCGTCCGAGCACGCGCCTCTCGTGCCGACCGACTGCGGGCTGTTTCGCTGCTGGTTTCGACTTGGCTGCTTATAGCCTTGATGATTATCGGCAATACATTCTGACCGATGATGCCGCAGGCTGTACGATGACCAGCTTTCTCGAATCACGTGCGGGAATGATAACGACGCTCGCAGGAATGGGAGTTCTCGTTCTGGTCGGGCTGACGATCTTCGCAAACAGTGTTGCCTTGCTGGTGCTTGGGCTGCTGGAGGGAAGCGTGGTCACGTTCAACAAGGGCGACATGTACATGCTCGGTGCTGCGCTGTCGATTCTCTTTCTCCTGGCAGGCGCTGTTCCGAAGATTGTGTTCAGGAAGGAACTTGGCCTTCGCCGAGAGGGTTTTCTGATCCGAGGAGCGCTGGCAGGAGTCGTGGCGATGTTTCTACTGCCTCAATTGGCCCATTTGGCGGTATGGATCAAAGTTAAGGACAAGCCTTATGTAGAATGGCAGCAGGATGAGACGTAGCAGGCTGATCGGGCAGAAGTTGCAGTTTCGACCTGTTGGGTTACGCTTCGCTAACCCAACCTACATATTCTAGAAGTTTGGATATGTCGATAAACAGCTGGTATTTTTGGGCCTTCGGTTCGCTGATGATCGCCACTTTTGCGGCATGGTTAGTCTTCGCTCGATTCAGTATGGCTCGCATCGAGCGATTCATTGAACGAGACGGTTTTCCGCGTCCGTGTCAGTGGGACGCCCCGGGCGCTCGCATTGTTCTGTACGCCTACGCCATAGCACTGCCGCGAGGGATTGCCGAGCGACTCGATATGCGTTTGATCGACGTTCCGCTGGTTCGCCACTATGCTTCTGCAGCGGATTCGTACCGGGCTCTCGTGTTTTTGATCTCGACACATGCTTTTGTGTTAATGGTATTTGTTTGAACCACACCGATGTTTGCTCGGAATTTCAAAAAAGCGGGACACACTAAGATACGCATGGTGGTTTGACTTTATGGTTTCGGCCGTCATCGCCGTGGTTGCACTATCGTCCTGGCTGGTGTTTGGGCGGATGTGCATGGCAAGAATTGAAAAAGAACTCAAAAAAGAAGGAATTCGTCGCCCCTGTCCATGGGATGGCCCCGGCGCGCGTATTGTGTGGTATGCATGGGCCATCGCTGTTCCCGTTGGTCGCCTGAACCGGTTAGACGATCCGATGATCGACGTTCCACTGGTCCGGAGTCGAGCAACTCGACGGGATAAAGCGATCGCGACGGTTATGCTGATATCCACAGCGATGTTGCTTTTATTGATTTTTATTGGATGATCCACAGCGGCGGGATTGAATCCCAAAATCAGGGCGCGTTCTCACTGCCGATCATAGGCCGTAACTCAACATTGATTGTCGACCTGTTGGGTTACGCTTCGCTAACCCAACCTACGAAGCTGCGGAGATTTGCCGGCACCGTAGGTTGGGTTAGGCCGCAGGCCGTAACCCAACATTGGGATGTCGGCTACGGAACTGGCTCTTCCACCTGGCTGGGCTTTCCTGTCAACCAACAGGACAGATCATCCAGCAGCTTGTAGGCCAGGGGCACAAACACCAGCGCCAGGCTACTCGCCGACAGCATATCGAAGAATGCAAACGCATCTCAGGCCGATGCCAGGTCTTTACGACGTTTAATCAACTCTTGACCAACGACCTTGCGGGCCCACCGAAAGGACAAATAGGCGAATATTGAAAAAATCGCCACCTGGTGCTGAATCACGAGAAATGATCATTGCGTCTTCGATGCCGTCTGCGTTGAAGTCGCCACGGCCAATCAGCTCCAGCTCTTGCCGTCCGCCGTCATGGTTGAATACCGCGCTATACACTGAATCCGTCACCACGTGGAACCTGCTGTTGATGTCGCTCCATCGTTGTGCGGTGTGTCGTGTTGCCTCGGCGTCTGCCGCGGAAAGCTGGAGTGCAATATCGGCAGGAAACGAGCCCGGACTATCCGTGGTGATGACGGCCGCAGGAAGGTAGGATTCGGAGGCGGGCTCGGCCTCAGCTAACAACTTGGTTGCACGGCACATGACGGCGATCTCCAGAAATGGCCCCATTTCATAATCCCTGACGGTGCGGACGTCCCGTCGCCCATTGCGTAGGTAATCATTGCAGTTGCTCCAAGTGGAAACTGTGGCATCCTGCTCGCCAACAACATCAATGGGCGAGTACCAGTCCTCTGTCAGCAAGCCGTTTAAATCGTCCTTTGACTTGGCTTGCGCGGGTTCCGCAAGAAGATCGGGCATCGTAAACCCCTGGTACCACACTACCGGATAGTCGGCGGCGGCCTGGGGGACGCAAGCGCTCAAGCCCGTATTCAGCACCATTAATATGCATGCGCTGGTTGTTACTTTCCTGATTAAAATCTGCACGAATCGATCCTTGCTAAGGCTTGACGGGAATTCTGTGGGGCTGCTTCGCAGGACTCGCGCAGCTTTCGAACAGTTTCTTCACATAGACATTGCGCTCTGCAGAAACGGGTGGAGCTCGCCGAGAATTGTCAGCGGCTTTTTTCCAGTCACGTGCTGCTATTACAGCATTCAATAACGGCCACTTGTTCTTCAAAGCTGGCATTCCCAGGTTGAAGATTAGATCGAACAGAGCGAGCCTGGCGTTTCGAGGGAAGGTGTCGAACCCGGAATAAATGCTCCGCAATTCCGTCTCGAAACTTTTGATGTGATCATCCGTCAGGCGATCAACCTCAGAATTCGGAAGCGTGAGCTTAGTAAACCGTTTGTACATCCCGGCCAGCCGATTGGGGGCTTGCTTCTTTATGTTCTCGTAGTCCACTCGAATTTCGTCTTTGGTTGCTGGCATGCCCTTGCTGTTCCGAAATTTCACGGCTTGCGCTGATGATAGAGATGGAAGCAGGTGTCCTATCCCGACCGTGACATAGCCGAGCGAATCCAGATACATGTGATTAACTCTTCCTTCATACTTCTCTAGGTTTTTGCGAAGAATCTGATTTTCCGTTGCAGTGGTCATGAGTTAATCCCTTTGGCGAACGCGAGAGAGCATGCAAGCCCCTACGAAGAAAGTAGTACTTTAAGATCGATTCGTGACTGGACGATAAAAGGATCCATTGGACCCTTGGTGGGGAAGTCGAGTCTAGCTTTTGCAGACCTTAAGTACAAGAAAGCAAGGGAATCGCTAATGGTCGCGAATCGCGTTGGGAAACACACTAATTATTATTGGAAACTGGGGTTGTGCCATATTTTTTTTTTTTAACGCTTTTTACAGCACGTGGTAACGCAGCAAGCTGATCAAGAAGGGGCTGCGGTTTCGACCTGTTGGGTTACGCTTCGCTAACCCAACCTGCGAAGCTGCGGAGATTTGCCGGCGCTGTAGGTTGGGTTAGGCCGAAGGCCGTAGCCCAACATTGGGATGTCGGCTACGGAGCTGGCTCTTTCACCTGGTTGTCGACCAACAGGACAAATCATCCAGCAGCTTGTAGGCCAGGGGCACAAACACCAGCGCCAGGCTACTCGCCGAGATCATGCCGCCCACCACCACGGTGCCGATTTCCTGCCGGCTGGCGGCGCCGGCTCCGGCGGCCACCATGAGGGGCAGGGAGCCGATGATGAAGGTTGCGGCGGTCATGATGATAGCGCGGAAGCGCTGCCGGGCGGCGTTGATGGCGGCGGCGGTTGAGTCCATGCCGGCGCGGCGGTTCTGGGCCGCGAATTCCACGATCAGAATCGCGTTCTTTGCCGCCAGCCCCACCAGCACCAGCAAACCAACCTGAAAGTACAGATCGTTGGGGAAGCCGCGCAGCAAACTGGCCAGTGCTCCGCCCAGCACTGCAAAGGGCACGGCCGTGGCCACGGCCAGGGGCAGGGCGAGCCGTTCGTATTGGGCGGCCAGAATCAGGAAGACCATTAGCAAGCCCATGGCAAAGGCCCCGGCGCCACTGCCGGAGGCCTGGTCAATCTGATAAGCCTCGCCGACCCACGCCATCTGGGTATCCGCATCCAGAGCCAATGCCGCCGCTACTTCTTCCAACGCCGCTTTGGCCTGGCCGCTGGTGTAACCGGGCGCGAGATTGGCCATTACCCGCACGGCCGGATAGCCGTTAAAGCGGGTCAGCAGGTCGGCGCCGCGGCTGCGTTCCAATGTTACCAATGAGCTCAGGGGCACCATGTCGCCGCTGTCGCTGCGCACGGAGACCTGACGCAGGTCTTCCGGCTGGCGGCGGTACTCGCTTTCGGACTGCACGTACACCCGCCACAATCGGCCCAGGTAGGAGAAGTCGTTGATGTACTTTGCACCGATGGTGCTCTGCAGGGTGGTGTAGATGCGCGAGACGGGCACGTCCATGGCTTTGGCCTTGTCCCGGTCTACGGTGGAGTGGTATTGGGGCACGCGCGCTTCAAACATCACGTTGGCGGCGGCCAGTTCCGGGCGCTCCGCTGTGGCTTTGCGCAGGGCGCCGGCGGCGCGTTCGAGCAGGGCCACGTCCGTATCGCCCCGCACTTGCAGATAACCTTCCACGCCGCCTGTGAGAGACAACCCGGCAATGGGGGGCGGTGTAAACGAGCGCACGTTGGATTCCTGAACGCTGGCTCCCAGGCGGCGCACCCGCTCGGCGACTGCGAAGGCGCTCTCGTCCGGGTCGCTGCGCTGGTCCCAATCTGCAAGACTGACAAAACCACCCAGAGCATGGGTACGCATTACGCCGTTGATCAGGTCGAATCCGGCGAAGGAGATGTAACCCTCGACTTCATCCATGGCCATGATTTGATTGGAAATGTGATCGCGCACAGCCTCGGTGCGGGGCAGCGACGAGGCGGGCGGAAGCTGCGAGAGTACGCGGACCACGCCCTGGTCTTCCGCCGGCAACAGGCCGGTGGGAAGGCGGTCGATCAAAAACCAGGTGGCGCCGAAAAAGAGCAGCAGCAGCGCAAAGCCGCTTCGCGGACGATTGACCAAAGCGCGTACCACACCGGTGAAGCCGTTGGTGAGCTTGTCGAAGCCGCGATTGAAAAGGCGGAAAAACTTGCTCGGTTCACTTTGGTCCCGGCGCAGCAGCACGGCGCACATGGCGGGGGTGAGTGTCAGGGCCACCAGGCCGGAGATGACTACGGACACAGCAATGGTGACGGCAAACTGGCGGTACAGCCCACCGCTCAGCCCCTCCAGAAAAGCGACGGGCGCGAACACGGCCACCAGCACCAGTGTTGATGAAAACACGGCGCCGCTGACCCGCCGCACCGTTTCGATGGCCGCTTCCCGCGCGGACATGCCGCGCTCTTTCATCAGGTCTTCCACGCTTTCCATAACGATGATGGCGTTGTCCACCACAATGCCAATGGCAAGCACGAGCCCGAACAGGGTGAGCATGTTGAGGGAAAAGCCCATGGCCAGCATGCCGGCAAAGGTGCCAATAAGGGACACGGGAATGGCCGCCACGGGAATGAGCGTTGCGCGGAAGTTCTGCAGGAAAAGCCAAGTGACGAGCACCACCAGTGCGACGGCCACCAGCAGCGTGATCACCACCTCCTGGATGGACATGCGCACGAACTCGGTGGTGTCGTAGGCGATGGTGTATTCCAGACCCGGGGGAAAGTTTTTCTCAAGGTCCTTCAAGGCGTCCTGAACGCGCTCGGCGGTGTCGAGCGCGTTGGCCCCGGATTCCAGATAAACCCGAAAGGGCACCGCTGGCGAGCCGTTGTAAGTGCCGGAGAAACTGTAATCCTGTGAGCCCAGTTCCACCCGCGCCACGTCGCCCAGGCGCAGGCTGGAACCGTCCGCCTCACTGCGCAGGATAATCGACTCGAACTGCGCCGGTGTGGTGAGCTGCCCTTCGCTGGTGACGGTAAAGGTAAAGGGCTCTTCCTCACCGCTGGGCGGGGCGCTCAAACGGCCAGTGGCATATTCGGCGTTCTGCTCGCGCAAGGCGGCGGCCACGTCTCCAGTGGTGAGTTCGTGCTTGGCCAGCCGGGCCGGATCGAGCCACACGCGCATGGCGTAGTCCTGCAGGCCAAACAGGCTCGCGTCACCCACGCCTTCAATGCGAACCAGTTCGTCCAGCATGTTGAGCAGGGCATAGTTGCTAATGTCCAGCATGCCCGTGCTGTCGTCAGGGGAGGTGAGTACGCCGAGCAGAAGAATGTCCGCCGAGCGGGACTGCACCCGCAAACCCATGTCCCGCACCAGTTGCGGCAGACGCGGGGCCGCTGCCTGAACCCGGTTGTTGACGTTGATGGTGGCCTGGTCCGGATCGGTACCGATGTCAAAGGTGACGGTGAGTTGCAGGGTGCCCGTATCGGTGCTGGTGGAATCCATGTAGATCATGTCTTCCACGCCGTTGATTTCCTGCTCCAGCGGCGCGGCCACCGAGTCCGCGACTACCGCGGCGCTGGCCCCCGGATAGGACGCGGTGACCACCACCTGGGGCGGCACAACTTCCGGATACTGCTCGAGCGGCAACTGACGCAGCGCGGCGAGGCCGGCCAGGATGATGACGACGGAGATTACGGACGCAAAGATGGGCCGGTCGATAAAAAACCGCAGCATTACAGACCCGCCTGTGCGTTTGATTGGGCCGAAACTTCAGCGTGCGTTGCGGCAGGGGCGGAAGCCGTGTTCGTAACAGTGACCGCTCTGCCAGGCCGGAGCGCTACCTGGCCATTAACCACGAGCTGATCCCCCGGAGACAGGCCGGCCAGGACCACCTGACGCCCGTTCAGGACCGGACCCAGAGTAACGAGCCTGTAGAAAAACGTTTTCGAGAAAGCGCGTGTCTACAGTCAGTTTGTCTTGTCGGCAGTGATCATTATTCAAGCAT
>NZ_JBTIYG010000017.1:0-81672 GCF_054401055.1 Gilvimarinus sp. F26214L
TGCGGGTGTCGAACCCTATCAGATCAACCGGCCAAGATAATTGTCGCTGGACCGGTCAAGTTAATTGTCGCTCTATAATCACACGATTAGCCAGGTGGAGTTCCAGGAAATAGTAGCGGGCATCGAAGACCGTATCCCCTCCCTGACGGATCGCCAAGTAGCCTATGAGTTCATGCGTTTGTTGGGGTCAGTATCTAATGGTCATAACTTTATTGTGCCGGCCTTCGGAGCGAAAGGGGCGTTTCAGCAGCTCCCTTTCCAGTTCTACTGGTTCTCAGGCGGCCTATACATTGTAGAGGCTAAAGAAGAGTACCGAGAATGGATTGGTTACAAGGTAACATCATTTGGCGCTACGTCCGTCGATGAAGCGCTAGTGCGAACCGGACGCGTAAATGCACGAGACAACGAGATGCAGCAGCGTTTGCTAGGCCCTTACTACCTGAGTCTACCGACAGTGCTGGAAGGCCTCGGTATCGTGGATGATAGCCGCGATATTACTCTGTCATTGGAAGGACCTTCCGGGGGGCGCGCAAAGATTGAACCTGCCCCCGTAACGCTCACCTTTTCTGGATTTCCAGTGCTGCCTCCCCCGACCAATGTAGCGCCGCCTACCTACTTGGCTAATCACAATGAGAACTATTGGGCCACGCTATTACCAGGAAGCAGAACACTGTTTGTTCAGGTCAATGCTATTCAGAACATGGCTTCTGAATCTCTTAATGACTTCAGCCTACGACTTCGAAGTAAACTGGCTAGCGAGCAGATTGATCATTTTGTATTGGATCTGCGGCATAACAGCGGAGGTAATGGTTCGCTTAATCCGCCCTTGTTATCCACCTTGGTTTTGTTCGAGGGTCTAAAGCCCGATGGTAAACTATTTGTGCTTATTGGGAGGAACACCTTTTCGGCGGCCCATACGTTGCTAGTGGACATCGACCGATTGACTGACGCAATCCTGGTGGGCGAGCCCTCGGGGTCTCGTCCAAACGCAATGAGCGAGTCTGGCTGGTTCCAGCTGCCTTACAGCGGTATAACGGGCATCGTTTCCTCGCAGTTCCATCAAAGTGGAGCTCCTGAAGATCATCGGATCTGGATCGCGCCTCATGTACCCGTTGACCTAACAGCCGTGCAATACTTCGAGGGCAGAGATCCGGCAATGGAAGCTGTAAATGAGATCATTGCGAGAGGAGAATAGCGTTTGTTAAGAGTGGATTCGAATCTTGGAACTGGTTACTCGTCTAGCACCGGCGCGGAAATGGCTGGCACCAGTAGCGGCGGCTGTTTGGAGCGCTATGAGTCAAAAGGAGTATAAATGAGCATCATAAGAATCTCGTTGGTTTTGGTTTGCTTGGCTGCGATCGCCGATGCCGCTTTCGCGTGCGGCTCTGACCGTCCGGTACTAAGCACGGAAAAAGAGGATGGAACGAAAATCGGCCTTTTCATCTCAATGAACCAGATTGAAAATACACCGGAATGGAACCCACAGGGCGGGGAGCCGCCTTTGAGCCTCTCAACTGCCTATCGCCTTGTGAAGGATTGGGGCAATCAAGAATACGCCCGATATGACAGCGTTGAAGTCGAAGGCTTGAGACTTACGCAGTATGGTTGTTCGCGAGTATCCGACCGTTGGTATTACGTAATCGAGTTGGCACCAGTGATTGATGGGAACAGATTGTGGGGTAGCGGGAACTGGGCAGCAGTTCTGATGGACGGCACCGTCATCGGGCCACGCGAATATTAGTTTATATCCAAGGGTCAACTTACCACGGCGTTGCATGATCAATCGCTGTAGTTCCCCCCGGTTTGATGCACATCTTTTGATAACTCCTCCATGCTGCTGCGCAATGGGATACTCAACCTGATCCCGCGCGCTCAAGTATCTGCCTGAACGACGCCCCGTCCGGCAACGTTCCGTACAAGCCTCCTGTATTTCCATTCAGCCGGCTCGCACAAAACGCTTCCGAAACCGCGTTGGCTTGGCTCGAAAGCAAAACGCGGGCCTGAAAGGCCAGCGCCATGGATTCGACCACGCGCCGGCCTGCAGCCTGAGCTTCCCAGGGATCTCCCGTGGTGAGAATGTTCATCTGTTGTTCGAGCGACTGCACATGCTGGTCGTATTCTCGATGAGCACCACTCACCTCCCGCAACTCATCCATGAATACATCCAGCACCTCCGGCTGCTTCTGAATTGCCCGGAACACATCCAGGCACTGGATGTTGCCGCTGCCTTCCCAGATTGCATTGATGGGCGCCTCCCGATACAGCCTCGGCATGATGCTGTCTTCGATGGCGCCGCGCCCGCCGATGCATTCCATGGCTTCGTAGGCGTGGCCGGGAGTGCGTTTGCAGATCCAGTATTTACCGATGGGCGCGAGCAGACGAAATAGAAGCCGCTCCCGTTCGTCGTGCTGGTTATCGAGGCAATGGGCAGCGCGCATGCTCATGGCCAGGGCCGCTTCACTTTCCAGTGCCAGGTCGGCGAGCACATTTTGCATGAGCGGCTGGTCGACGAGACGCTTGCCGAACGCTTCGCGGTGGCTTGCGTGGTGAATGGCCTGGGCAACGGCCTGACGCATTCCGGCGGCCGAAGCGACCATGCAGTCGAAGCGGGTGAGGGCGACCATTTCGATGATGTTGGGAACGCCGCGCCGTTCATCGCCGATCAGCCAGCCGTCGGCCCCGCGAAATTCCACTTCGGCGGAGGCGTTGGAAACGTTCCCCACTTTGTTTTTGAGTTGCTGGATTTCGATGGGGTTTTTTGAGTCGTCCGGGCGCCAGCGGGGCACGAGAAAACAGGAGAGGCCACCCGGCGCCTGAGCGAGAACCAGGAACGCGTCGCTCATGGGCGCGGAAAAGAAGTATTTGTGGCCGGTAATGGAGTAGAGCTCTCCGTGTCCACCGTTGATGGGTGTGGCGCGGGTGGTGTTGGCGCGTACGTCGGAGCCGCCCTGTTTTTCCGTCATGCCCATGCCGATGGTGACGCCGCGTTTTTGCGAGACGGGGACGTTGCGTGGATCGTAATGGCGGGCGGTCAGCAGTGGCTCCCACATCTCGGCGATTTTGGGCTCTTTGCGCAGGGTGGGCAGGGCGGCAAATGTCATGGTGAGCGGGCAGCCGTGGCCGGCTTCCACCTGGGCCTGCATGTAAACGTAGGCGGCGCGGGCCACATGGGCGCCCGGGCGCGGGTCGGTCCAGGGCAGCGAGTGGATGCCCTGGGAGATGGCCATATCCATCAACTGGTGGTAGGCAGGATGATAGTCCACCCTGTCGATGCGGAAGCCGCGCGGGTCATGGGTGCGCAGCCGCGGCGGGTTCTCGTTGGCTTGGAAGCCGAGCTGAATGGTATCCGCGCGGCCGCAGCGCTCGCCGTATTGTTGCAGGTCCGCGGTCGCCCATTGGGCTCTGGAACGTTCCACCGATTCAACCAGGGCCCGGTCGGAGGAGAAGAGATTGTAGTTTTCCAGCAGCGGCGGTTGATTGAAGACGTCGTGGGTCTGGGTCATCGGGAACTCCTCGGATTGTTTTTATTTATGAGTTCGGATCGGGGGCGATGGTTCGGAGCCGGGAGGTGCATTGGGGCATTACATTTGATGGGTCGTCGACGGGCCCTGGCCGAGTGCCGTTACTGTGATCCGGTTTGTTGGGTTACGGCCGTTGGCCTAACCCAACCTACAATACGGGGTGCGTACCTCGCGTGCCACCAATCATAGGGACGCCGGAATCGCACGATTTGTTGGGTTACGGCCGTTGGCCTAACCCAACCTACGGGTACGGGTCCGCGCCTAGCGTATCACTAATCGTAGGGGCGGGTGCTGGCGCCGGAACCGCGCGGGTGGGTGGGGGCGTCGCCGTGGAGCTCGATGCGGTCGACCACTTCCAGGACACCCGGAATGTACCAGGTATCGGCCAGGGCCACCTGCCGTTCTTCATCGCTGGCTACCGAGCCGGTGAGCACGACCACGCCTTCGGCACTGTCCGTGTGGATCTGGTCGGCGTGGACCAGGGGGTCCCGTTCGAAGGCGATGTGAATGGCCTCGGCGATTTCGTCGTCGTTGTCCGCCTCCGCGGGGGAAACGTTGAGTTTGTTTTCCACTGCGGCCGTGCCGTGTGTCCACCAGGCGAGGAGTTCGGCGATGCGTTTGTGGGCGAGGCTGGAAACGCGGCCCGTGAGGGTAACGCGGCCGTCGTCGATGAGCGCTTCGATCCAGTCCGCACCGCTGCCGGCGTCGTGAACCATGAGGCCGTCGCCCTGGGCGTCCACCACCAGCGTGGTGTCCGCAAATACCCGCTCCCCCTGTAACTGCTTTGCCAGGGCATCGCGAATCTCACGATCCTGCACAGCCTCCGTTGCCACCCGGAGTTCGTCGCTGACCGCCATGCGGCCCTCCGCAAACTGAAGCGCGTAATTCACCGCCAGTCGTTTGGCGATGATGTCTTCTGCGGTTCCGGACAGATGCAGGCGGCCTGCGTGTTCTTCCACTTCAATTGGAAATTCGTGGAGATTTATGCGTACGTCCCGCTCCAGCGCGGCTCGGGTTTCCCGGATCACTTCTTCGGAAATTGATGAGTCGGCCATTGCATCCCCCTTTGCGCCATACTGAATTTCTTACTCGGCCTTTCGACAGTTTCTGCCGCAAGCTGTGTTTAACTCCGGCGCCGTAAACGTCGAGAACCATTGAAGTCTCCTGCCGAGGAGTGCAGAGATAGTGCCAGCGCGGCGCACGGCCTCAGCCCTTTATGAGCAAAAACACCTCGACCTGTTAGCCACAGTAGGCGCCGGTTATGGAATAGAGCAATTGTGGCGAAGTCGCTCGGCGGGATAGAACCCTGGCGCATAAAGCTCACAATTATTTACCTGCCAGCCTTGCAGAGCTGTCCCAACGATCTAGGCTTGTAATAGGCGACCAATAATCTGACCGGAGTCAGGACCATAAAAAACGCCTATCCACTACTGCCGCCATGCGCGGCTTTGCCGGGAGAACACAAGTGTCCAGCGTCATCATCGTAGATTCCGCCTGCGACCTGCCCGAGAGGGTGGTCAATTCACGTTCGGTGGAAGTTATGCCACTGAATCTTATTATCGACGGACAGGACGTTCGGGACGTGTTCACGACCAGTGAGCGCCTGCGCATGATTCAGGAGGGAGCCATCGACCTGAAACGGGAGGTGGACACCCGTCCGGCCACCCGCGATCAGATTGTGGACTTTCTGGTGAGTCGCATTCTGCCCAATTACGACTTTGCGATCGTCCAGACGGTGGCTCGTTCACGCAGCCCGCAGTACGAGATGTGGCAGGAGGTCAATACCGCCTTTGCGGCCCAGTACCGCAAGTACCGCAACACCGATCGGCCGTTCACCCTGCGCATCATGGATTCCGGGGCCATGTTCACCGGGCAGGGGCTTATGGCATTGAACACCATCCACCTGGGCCAGCGCGGCGTGTCGCGGCGCGAGCTTCTGGAAGGAAGCAAGCAGATCACCGATCACATTCAATCCTACTCGGCGCCCGTGGACCTTCATTACCTGCGCGAGCGCGCGCGCAAGAAGGGCGACCGGACGATTGGCGCCTTTGCCGCTCTGCTGGGCAAGGCATTGAACATCTCCCCGGTGGTGTTCGGCGGTCAGAACCGCACCGAGGCGGTGGGCAAGGTGAAGGGCCACAAGAATGCAGTCGCTCAGATGGTTGGCCACGCCATGCGCTGTATCGAACGGGGACTGCAGACACCGCTGATCAGCATCGCCTACGCCGGGCCTCTGGAGGAGCTTGAGAATTATCCTGCGGTGGCAGAGCTGAAGGAGTTTGCTGCACAGTACGGTGTGAAGGTGGTCACCAGTGTCCACACCCTCACAGCCACCATCAACATGGGCCCGGGAACATTTTCGCTGGCGGTGGCGCCTGCCGACGCGGATTACCGACTGCGGATCGAATAGGCGGATCGTGCCGGGGACCGGTCGGGGCGTTCAACCGTCCTCCGGCTCCACTACCAGTTTGCGCAGCGTTCTTTCCAGCGATTTCAGATCCACAGGCTTGGTCAGGTGGTCGTCGAATCCGGCCGCCGCCGTACGGCGCCGGTCTTCCGGCTGGCCGTAGCCCGTGAGCGCCACGAGGCGAGCCTGGGACAATGCCGGGTCCCGGCGAATGGCCCGCGCCAGTTCGAAACCGCTCATGCCCGGCAGGCCCAGGTCGCACAGCACAAGGTCTGCTTCGGACTCCCATAACCTGCTGAGTGCCTGGGCGGCGTTCTCCGCCAGACGGACGTGGTGCCCCTGCAAAGTGAGCAGATCACAGAGGGTCTGCCCCGCATCCTGGTTGTCCTCCACGATGAGAATACGCTGTGGGGCCAGGGGTTCTTCCACTTCGGGCGGGTACGATGACGGAGGGGCGGTGCTGATGGGCAGGCGCACCACGAACTCGGCGCCGCGCCCCGGGCCCTCACTGGTGACTTCGATGCGGCCCTGGTGCAGTTCCACCAGCCCCTTGACCAGCGCGAGGCCAAGCCCGAGGCCGCCGGTAGCGCGGGCGATGTCCTGTTCCTCCTGGTAAAAGGCCTCAAAGATTCGCCCCAGCATCTGGGGACGGATGCCCACCCCGGTATCGCGTACACGCACCAGCGCCCACTCGCCCTGCGACTCCAGGCGCACG
This sequence comes from Gilvimarinus sp. F26214L, assembly GCF_054401055.1. Taxonomy (NCBI): domain Bacteria; kingdom Pseudomonadati; phylum Pseudomonadota; class Gammaproteobacteria; order Cellvibrionales; family Cellvibrionaceae; genus Gilvimarinus; species Gilvimarinus sp. F26214L. Next base: position 6,644 of record NZ_JBTIYG010000017.1, read on the forward strand.
GTGATCTGTCCGCGGGGCTCGCTGAACTTGATGGCATTGCCCATCAGGTTGTCGAACACCTGGGCCAGGCGCACCGGATCTCCGGAAACCCACAAGGGTTGGCCCGGCTGCACCTGCTTCAACACCAGGTGGCGCGCTTCCACATGGGCGTTGCGGTCCTGCAACACCCCCTCCACCACTGTGCGAAGGTCCAGCACCTGGGTGTTCAGGTCAATTTTGCCGCGAGCGATTCGGGACGCCTCCAGCAGGCCGTCAATGAGCCGTGCCATGTGGGTGGTCTGGCGCTCCAACACCTCCGAGGCCCGGCGCAGGCCAGGGTCCGCCACCGGAGCCCGCTTGATCAATTCGGTGGCGTTGCGTACCGCGGCGAGCGGGTTGCGCAGTTCGTGCCCCAACATGGCCAGGTACTCGTCCTTGCGCCGGTCGGACTCGCGCAGCCGCTCCTCGCTTTCCCGCAGTTCGCTCTGCACCCGCACCTGGTCGGTGATATCCCGGAAGATGTGCGCCGCGCCCACGGAGCGACCCTGGGGGTTGCGAATGGGGTTGAAGCGCAGGTCGTAGACCCGCTTCTCGGCAGGGCTGGGGCCGAAGTCAATCTGGGTCCGGAAGGATTCGCCCGCGAGCGCCCGGCCCCAGAGATGCCTGGCCTTGCGTTGTTCTTCCGGCCAGGGCGCCATGGCCTCCAGGATGCTGGTGCCTTCTTCAATGTCGCAGCGCCAGAGTTTCAGAAACTCCTGATGGTAAGCGTCGTTGAAATAGAGGAAGCGGAAGTCGTTGTCCAGGGCCGCGATCAAATCCTCGCTGCCGCGGGTGATGCCCTCAAGCAGGCCCAGTACACGCAGCAGTTCGTCCTCGGCACATTTGCGCTCGGTGATGTCGCGGAACAGGGTGGCGACTTTGCGATCGGCCGGGTCGCCGACCCGGAAGGCGTCGATCTCGAACCAGCGATCCAGTTGGCGAGAATACTCCACCAGACGCTCGGCTTTGCCAGTCTCCGCGACCCGGCCGAATATCTTGAACCAGGCGCGGTCCATGTCCGGCGCCACGTCCAGCGCCGTGGCGCCTGTGGCGTGTTCCAGACCGGTGTGGCGGGCAAATGCGGGATTGGTTTCCAGGTAGCGGTAGTTAACCGATCGCTGCTGTGCGTCGAACAGCACCTGAACGATGCAAAAGCCCTCGTCGATGGCCTCGAACAGTTTGCGGTAACGCTGCTCGCTCTCGCGGAGGTGGCGGGTACGCTCGCGCACCTTTTCTTCCAGTTGCTCGTTCGCTTTTTCGAGCGCCTGCTCCAGCGCCTTGCGTTGGCTGATGTCCCGGGACACGCCAACCACATAGGCCGGCCCTCCGCTGCCGTCCAGCATGGGACTGAAGCTGTAGCTGTAATGGGCCATGCCCCGGCCCGGGCCGCCGTAATCGATTTCACCAGTGATGGATTGTCCGGTTTCCAGAACGGCTTCGATCTGCCTGCTGAGAATCGCGGCAACCGGCATCGTCGGCGCCAGGTCCATGAGCGTTTTCCCGAGGTACTGATCGCGGGATTTTCCCAGAAGTTCTTCCAGCGCAGCGTTGGCGTAGACGATGCGGTGGGCAGCATCCCACACGCAAACGTGAACGTGCAGGTGGGCCATGATACTGTCGAGAAAACCCGCCTCGCGGTCCGGCTCGACGGTCGGCTTACCTGGGGACATCGCTGGCTCCTTTGGGATGAACCTTCGCCGGATCTGCTGGCGGAGCAATGTGGCTGCCGCAGGGCTTGTTTCCGGCTGGGAGTTATTCTTTTTTGTCCGTGTTTTGCTGTGTGCAGATGTTGTTGGTGCACGTACGCTGCTCCGCTCCATACGGCAGCGTTTCCCATTCCGAGGACGGCAGCCGGTCCCTGGCGACCCAGGCGTCTATATTAGCAGCAATGAAAAATCCGGTGACAGCCGCAACAGGCCGGACCGACAATTTGGTGGCGAACGGACGATTTTTGTGACGAGCCTTGCACGGACATGGGTGCTTCAACGGCGCCCAGGTGCTTCGTGTAGGAAGATAGTCGGAGTCTTTGCCGGCTTCCCGCTTCAACGCTACCGGTCTTGGGCGGCCAGAGCGTTCGCCAACAAGTGGGCGTTGGGGCTTGCCACTCCCTGGCGCAGCACCCGTTCCGGGTCGACGTCCCGGCCGTAGTATTCACGATTGGCGCCGCTGTCCCAGATAAGATTGTTGAGGCCCAGCGCGAGCTCACCGAGCAGGCCATCGGTATCCATCCATAAAATCAGATCAGCCGTGGCCGTGAGCTCCCCGCGCGCGCGTGCGGACCACTCGATCACCGAGAAGCCTGCATCGGCGCTGAGACTGAAATTGTTGTCTTTCGTGAAGCTGTCCAGCGCGCGGTCACTGGTTAACACCATGGCCATGGACCCCGCTTCAATCCCTAGCTGCAGACCCGCGCTCAGGCTTCCCAGGTGGTAGAAGGCCGGGTGAGTCCATTCACCGCCCTGTCGCAAAAGCAGGACGGCGTCGCCGCCCGCGGCGCCGATCACCAGGGCCGCGCTCGCGTAGTTGGGAACGACGAGTACGCCATGGGACTCTTCCAGCAGATGGCGCAAATCGGGGTCGGACTTCATTTCCCGCAGCACTTCGGCCATTGCGCGGAGTTTTTCGCCAGGGCCGATTTCGGGGATGGACTCCTGTTCAGTAACCGTCGGGCTATCGACAAACGGTCCGTCATTCGCCTGTGCGGCAACAAGCGCAGAGCAAAAGCATGGAGCTGCAACGAGCAGGCGCCAATACAAGCTTCTTAAGCAGAACATTGGCTGGGACCGAGTGGATGATTGGGAGCGGTGTCGAGCAATGGCCGTGCCCGTGTGTGATCCGCTACACAATATTGTCGGTGGTAACCTCGTAAAGGTCGCCCTCGCCGGTTTCGAAAGCCGTGATGTTCGCGAGTGTCGTATCAGCGATGGCCGTCAACGCTTCGCGGGTAAAGAACCCCTGGTGACCCGTGATCAGAACATTGGGGAAGGTCAGCAGCCGCATGAACGCATCGTCCTGGATCACTTTGTCACTGAGATCGCTGAAGAATAAATCTTCTTCCTCCTCGTAAACGTCCAGTCCGAGATAGCCGATTTTGCCGCTTTTGATGTTCTTGATGACGGCACGAGTGTCGATGATTCTGCCACGACTGGTATTGATCAGCATTATGCCTTCTTTCATCTGAGCAATGGCCTCATCGTTGATCATATGATGGGTTTGGGGCACCAGCGGACAATGCAGAGAGATGATATCGGCTTCTCGGTATAACTCCGGCAGCGTCAGATAATCTACTTGTTTTTGCAGGTTCGGGTCGGGATTTGGATCGTAGGCCAACACGCGACAGCCCAGGCCCAGCATTATTCGGGCGAAAATGGCGCCGATTCTTCCAGTTCCTATCACGCCCACGGTTTTTCCGAAAAGATCGAACCCCAGCAACCCGTCCAGGGCAAAGTTGCCTTCCCGAACGCGGTTGAACGCGCGAAACGTCTTGCGGTTGAGGCTCAGGATTAACGCAAGCGCATGTTCCGCCACTGCATGGGGCGAATAGGCCGGAACACGGGTAACAGTGATTCCCAGTGCCTTTGCACATTTCAGATCCACATTGTTGAAGCCCGCAGAGTGCAACGCGATTAAACGTGTTCCATGCTGCGACAGTGATCGCAGTACGGGTTCGTTCATATGATCGTTGACGAAAGCACACACCGCGGGAAAATTGACGGCAAGTGATGCCGTCTCTGGAGACAGCCTGGCCTCGAAAAAACTGATGTCGTGGCGCAAGCCCCGGTTGCGAACGCGGAAATACTCCCGGTCGTAGGCTTTGGTACTGAACATGGCCACTTTCACGGGACGGACCTCCTTGTGGCAGCCGGCGTTTGTGCAATCCGGTCTGTAATTCTTTCAGGCGGTAAGGCGGACTGCCGGAGCCGGCGGTTGGCCGGATGGCGGAGCTGCAACTGATCATCGCCGATCGTCGTCGTGACCCACTTGGTATGCAACTTGGACTCCCGCACGTGACCCTGAGCTTCAATCATCAGACGAGGTAGACAATGGAACTTGCAACCAGCCGCGAGCGGGTCAAAAGCCAGACTCCCGCCCACATCAATCAACGCATCGAAATGATGACCCGCTCGTCCATCGAATACTACCGACAACACCCGGAGGAAATTCCTCAGCGCTTGCGCGTGCTCGACGAGGAATGGGACGTGGAGCGCGCACTGGAAACCAACGCCTCCTCTTTGATTCTTGCGGGCCTCGGGGCCGGCTTCCTGTTCAGCCGCAAGTTTCTGGTGCTACCCGTGGCGGTGAGCGGGTTTCTGCTCCAGCACGGTCTCCAGGGATGGTGCCCGCCCCTCCCGATACTGCGGCGCATGGGCTTTCGCACTCGGATGGAGATCGAGGAGGAGCGCCAGGCGCTCACGTCAATACAGTCGGGAGGCAGTTCGGAAACCCACTGAACGAAACGCGCTTACGAAACCAACGGGCCAGGCGCCGCGCCGAGCCCTGTACCCCTTCACCCGGCGAGCAATTCAGGTATGATGGCCGCTGCCGGCCTTCCGGCCCATCATCCCTGAGTTGCAAGCCGAAATCCCTATGCCCTCGAACTCCGCCGTCAAGGCCAAGCCTCTGTTTTCCTATCCCAAATACTGGGCCGAATGCTTCGGACCCGCGCCTTATCTGCCCATGTCCCGCGCGGAAATGGACGAGCTCGGCTGGGACAGTTGCGACATCATTGTGGTCACGGGCGATGCCTATGTGGATCACCCCAGTTTCGGGATGGCGGTGATCGGGCGATTCCTGGAGGCCCAGGGCTTTCGAGTGGGCATCATCGCCCAGCCGGACTGGCGCAACACCGCCGATTTCATGGCCCTTGGCAGGCCCAACCTCTTCTTTGGGGTGACCGGCGGCAATATGGACTCTCTCATCAACCGCTATACCGCGGACCTGCGGCTGCGCAGTGACGACGCCTACACACCGGGCGGAGAAGGGGGCAAGCGTCCGGATCGCTCGGTCATCGTTTACAGTCAAAAATGCAAGGAGGCCTACAAGGACGTTCCCATCGTTATCGGTGGGATCGAGGCGAGCCTGCGTCGTATCGCCCAATACGACTATTGGAGCAACGAGGTGCGCCGCTCGATTCTGGTGGATTCGGGCGCTGACATTCTTCTGTACGGTAATGCGGAGCGTGCGATTGCAGAGGTTGCTCACGAGCTGGCGCTTGGCAAGCCTGTCGACGGTTTGACATCCATCCGCGGCACTGCGGTGTTGCGCAGCAAAACGCCCGGCGGCTGGACCGAGATCGATTCGACCCGTATCGACTGGCCCAGCAAAATCGATCAGATTCCCAATCCCTACGAGTTCGACCACAACAGCGCCTCTGCCTGCGCCAGCGACAAGGCGACAAAAGAAACGGATGATGGAGCCGAACCGGTTCGCATCATTCCCATGCCCCTGCACCGCAAGGAGGACTGGGACGCGGCCAGGGCCGTCATTCGCCTGCCGTCCTTCGAGAAGGTGCGCAAGGATGCCGCCTTGTACGCGCACGCCTCGCGAATCCTCCACCAGGAATCCAATCCCTACAACGCCAAGCCCCTGGTGCAGCGCCACGGCACCCAGGAAGTCTGGATCAACCCGCCGCCCATTCCCCTGGAAACCGAGGAACTGGACGGGGTGTTCGATCTGCCCTACACCCGGCGACCACACCCCAGTTACGGGGACGCGAAGATCCCCGCCTACGAGATGATTCAGACCTCGGTCAACATCATGCGAGGCTGTTTCGGGGGCTGCACCTTCTGCTCTATCACCGAACACGAAGGTCGAATCATTCAGAGCCGCTCCCAGGAGTCCATTCTGCGCGAGATCGAACAGATCCGCGACCAGGTTCCCGGATTCAAGGGGACCATATCGGACCTGGGCGGCCCCACCGCCAACATGTACCGCCTGCACTGCAAGAGCCAGGAGATCCTCAGCAACTGCAAGCGTTTGTCCTGCGTGTATCCGGGCATCTGCAAGAACCTGCAGACCAGTCACAAGCACACCACCGAACTGTATCGCGAAGCGCGGAAGATTCCCGGCGTCAAGCGCATTGCCATCGCCTCCGGCTTGCGCTACGACCTGGCCGTGGAGGACCCGGAATACGTGAAGGAGCTGGTTACCCACCACGTGGGCGGCTATCTGAAGATCGCGCCGGAGCACAGTGAAGACAACGTGCTCAACAAGATGATGAAGCCGGGAATGGGCACCTATGATGCGTTCAAGCGGATGTTCGAGAAGTACAGCCGGGAAGCGGGCAAAAAGCAGTACCTGATTCCCTACTTCATTGCCGGGCACCCAGGCTGTGAAGACGAAGATATGCTGAACCTTGCGCTCTGGTTGAAGGAGAACAACTTCCGGGTCGATCAGGTGCAAACGTTTTACCCGTCGCCTATGGCGCTGGCGACCGCCATGTATTTTTCCGAACGCAATCCCTTGCGCAAACTATCCTATAAATCGGAAAAGATTTTCGTTGCCAAGGAACTGGATCGTCGACGCCTGCAAAAGGCCTACTTGCGTTACCACGACGAAAAAGGCTGGGATCGTATTCGTCAGTCGTTGATCACCATGGGACGCCCTGACCTGATTGGGGACGGCCCCAAGGCACTGGTTCCCCCTGCAGGCGACAAACCGAAACATCGCAGCGGACGCAAGCAGGTCGCGCGTGGAGGAAAGCTGGCCTTCCCCGGCAAGAAGCGCCGCAAACGCTGACGGCGATTGACAGCATATTCGGCATCAAGCACGTACAGAAAAAGGGCCCGAGGGGCCCTTTTTTGATAGTGGTGCAGTCTGTTGCACAAAAGCTTAGTCGTAATTACAGGTATCGCGGTACTCCGAGATCGCGTACGGCGCTTCGTGGTTGGGTCCGCACAGGAACTGATCGTAACGACGATCCAGGTCGATGAAGCGCTTCATCCACGAGACACCGTATTTGCCCAGGATGTCCTTGTCGGAGTTGCTGGAATTCGCGCAGTAGTGGCTGCCGTTGTTGATCTCCAGGAAGGCCTTGTCCGTACTCGAGGGGATGTCGTAGTAGAACGGCGAGGCGTGACTGCTGACCGGTGCGATCGTGTCGTTTTCACAGGCAATGATCAGAGTCGGCGTGGTGATCTCGTCGAAGTCGTTAAAGCCGCTGTACCAGGGCGCCTGGGGAATGGCGGCCATCAGAGACGGATCGTCCGAGGCGAGCTTGAGAGCGCCGCCACCGCCCATGGACCAACCGATTACGCCGCGACGGTTGGGGTCCACCATGCCGGAGATCGCGCTGCTGCTGGATTCGCTCTCGTCAATTACGTAGTTGAGCGCGGCTTCCAGTTGCTCGGCACGGCTGTCGGGCTGGTCAAAGCCGGAGTTCGTGTCAATGGTAATCACCACGAAGCCGTGCGACGCGATGCGCGGCCCCCACCATTTGATGTCGGATTCCGAAGACACATAGCCGGGCACAACGGCAATCACCCCCATGGTGCCACTGGTGCCGCGCGGGTAGTGAATCGTTCCACCTCCGAACCCGCTTACGAAGGACGAAACGTTGATTGTGCTCACCGAGTAGGGGCCGGAGCTGGCTTCCAGGGAGGATACGGTGGGATCGGGACCGCGTTCGTAGCCGCAATCAGTATCGCAGGGGTCTGGATCCGGGTCCGGGTCCGTGATGGCGTGAACGCTGAACGACAGGCAGAGCGCCGCCGTTGCCAGCATCACCTTTTCCCAAATGCTTTTCTTCATAAAGATCACCCTTTTTTAGTTCGTTATGGTTTTTCTAGAGTTCGGTAGACCCGAAGGTCCAACCGATCGCTTATCTTGTTCATAGCTTTCTTATTGTTATAGGCCCGCTGTGCGACAAGACGAAGCGCAACCACCAGCGAGGTAGGAAATCTAGCACGGAGACTTGCACCGCTCTTTCACGAATCAGCACTTTGCACTCGGAGATGGGTCCTGTGTGTTGTCTGTCGGGTAGCGAATTGCGCAGAATAGGCGTTCGCTTTGCGACAGTGTTCAGCGCGAGCTGCTTCAACGTCGCCAACCATCCGGAGGCATGCGTATGGAACTCAGAGTCAAAGGCGCGGGGGTTGCCGTGATTGCGACGGTGGGCCTGTTCGCTATTGTCCTCGGATTTCTGGGGTTATCATCGTTGTGGGAGGATGTCCCTGGCGCCACTACGGTCAGCGTGGATCAACCTTCTTCCCGCTCGCTCACCCTTCCCCCGGAGAACACACTCGGTCATCAGTGGCGATGGGAAAACTTTCCCGACCGTGATAATAGGGCGATCGCGACGGAAGACGCGGAAGAAGAATCCGTGGAGGCTGTGGCCTTTGACGTGCCGTATATCTATGAAGCGCTGCAGTCTGTTCGCCTCGATGACGCCGGGAATGTGGTGACGGACGAGCTCACGTTAAAAGCGCTGCGAGACGCTTTCGCGTACCAGCGCCTGGACTTGAACAGCGTGCAAATGGAGGAACTGAAGGACCTCATTCGCCTCGGGCTGCCCGGGCTTCCCGGCGAACAAACGGCTGACCTCGTTGGCCGGTACCACGACTTCCTGCAAGCCAGGAAGGACTTTGATGCCTTGTACACAGAGCCCGGTATGGCAGCAAGTCTTGAACAACAGTTTGCGGACCTGCAGGCGCTTCGGGAGCTGTACTTCGGCCCTGAGGTGAGCGCGAAGCTCTTCGCCAGGGAGAATCGCGACGCACACTACATGCTGGCGAGCATGCAACTTGCGCGCGACGAATCCCTGTCTCCCGACGAACGAGTGGAAAAACAGCAGGAGATCGCCGAGCGTTACGAGCAAATCCATCCTGACAAAACCCGCGAGGCCGATGGACCGAACGCCTCCGACGACGAGCGCAATCCGTGAAAGCCGTGGAGCGGCCCCGGTACATTGTTGCGGTGCTGCTGGTGTCCGCTGTCGCCCTGCGGCTCGCCACTCTTTACCCATGGCCGGACGGCTCACCAATGAGCCCCGACAGCGCAGTGCAGGATCGCTGGCAGTTCGATTTCGCAGCGATCGAAGCACGCTTCGCAAAGCGGCTTTCCGGTGCGGAGCTTGTTGTTGACCGGGAACTGGCGCGGGACCTGGAGCACGCTTGCAATGTTCTGGGAACGAGCGGGTCAGACGACTCCGCCGCGCGAGCGGCCTTTCTTTTTGCGAAGAGCTTCCCCCGCCACGGAGAGGAGCTGGCTGAGGTTTTTTCCGCTATGTGCCGTTATCGCAAGGCAGTGGAGCACCTGAGGAATACAACCCCCGGGAATAGTTTGATAGAGGCGGTGACATTGTTTGAACAGAGCCAGGCTCTCCAGCGAGAGTATTTCGGGGAAGTCGCTGCCCGCAAACTGTTTGACCGACAGAATTCGGTAACAAGCTACTTGCTAACCCGGCGCGTGCGCGACCTCGATTCCGGGCTGAGCGCCGCCGAGCGCGACGGAGCCCTGGCGCGGCTCGGAGTAACTGAACCGTGAACCTGACCTGGTTTGGAGAGCGCTTCACCGGGGGCATGCCAGAGGCCCGGCCCGGCACACGGGCAATTCTCGCGCTGGCGGCGGGGGTCTTGCTGGGGCTGAGCTACAACGAACCCGGGGCATTCTGGCTCGCGTGGTTCGCCTTTGTGCCCATGCTCTTCGCGATTAATAGTCAGAGTCTCCGGGCCAGTTACGGCTTCGGCCTTTTGGCCGGCCTCGGTTACCACACTACTGCGATGCCCTGGGTCGTGGACTTTCTGATGCTGTTCAAAGGTGCGGACGGCGGCCGCAGCTTCCTGATGGCCCTCCTGTTCTGGCTCGGTTCCGCGCAGCTCCTGGCCTTGCTTTGCGTTGCCTACACCGGCCTGCGGCGGTGGTTGCCGAGAGCGGAGCTGGCACTGTTCCCCCTGCTGGCTGTGGTCTTCTACGCCCACTTTCCAGCACTGTTCAATGTTCAACTCGGGGAGAGCCAGGCGGGGTTTCTGCCGGCCTTGCAAGGGGTCGCCCTCACCGGTGTACACGGTCTGGACTTTATGCTGGCGCTCAGCAACATTGTGGTGTTCCTCTGGCTACAGGACATGGTCCGACCGGTGCGGGCTGACCAGTTCTCGATTGCCGGCGTCCTGCTGGCGGGGTGGTTCGGTTATGGCCTGTGGAGCCTCGGGCAATGGGATGCCCAGGCGGACCAGTGGACGACCAGGACCATTGGCATCGTCCAGCCCAACAGCCCGCCTACCCTGAGCAAACCGCCCGTCGCGGCCGGATACAGCCGTGCCTACCCCCCGGAAATGGAGATGACCGAAACGCTGGCCGCAGCGGGCGCTGAACTGGTCATCTGGCCCGAGGGGCCCCAGCGGTTTTTCTTCGACGATAGGCGCATCCGGCAGGCCCATAAGGAGAACGTGGCCAAGCTGGGCACGAACCTGCTGCTACAGGACCAGGAGCGGACCGACACCGGCCTGCGCTTCAACAGCGCGACACTGATTGGCAGTGACGGCCGCGAACGACCCACTTATCGCAAGATCAAGCGCATCGCGTTTGGAGAATATCTGCCAACGGAAGCTTTTGCCCCAGTGGATTCCGTGCTGCGTTCCTATTTTGGTGATTTCGTCAGCGGGGTTGCTGCGGGTGAGAAGCGTCAAACCTATGAGGTGGCGGGGATGCGGATCGTTCCGCTGATTTGCTACGAAACCCTTTTCCCCGTGTTCACCGCGGAAGGGGTTCCGCAACGTGCGCAGGGCGCGCTGCTTGTGGGGCTGTCCAACGACTCCTGGTTCGGGGCCAGCCTTCAGCCGCTGCAGCATCTGCGAGCGTCGGTTTTGCGGGCGGTGGAGAACCGCCTGCCCCTCGTTCACGTACTGAACAACGGGCCGTCGGCCGCCGTGCTGCCCAGTGGGCGGGAGGTCTTTCGGTCACCGGCCGGTGTCGCGGGCGGCTTTCTGGTCCAGCTTCCCTATTCCGCCGAAGCCGGCGGCAGCATCTTCAGTCGCCATCCGCGATGGTTGCTTACCACTGTCTATTTCGCCCTCGGTCTGCTGCTGACGTCGCCACTGTGGCGGCGGAGGGGGACAGCACCGAACCTGCTCCGAGCGGACCGGGACGACTGACGACCCGATCTCTTTAGCCGGGAAGTAGGCGCCTCCTTCGACCTGACAATTGACAGGTCATACCATCGTCGTATAGTTGACAATCACAGCACGTAAACCGGCCTACGGACATAACAATAATGGCTACTTCGCTCGCTGCTGTTCACAAGCTCTATATCGGACGCAAACGCAGCCTCTTTCTCGGTGCTGGCCATGTTCCGCTCCGGGAGTATACGGTGGGTGCCGATCAACTGCTGGTCTGCCTTTCCGGGGAGATTGTCTGGCATCGCTCCAGTGGTTCTCGTGAGGTTTTCAGAAGCGCTCTCCTGCGTGCAGGCACCCGCGTCAAGGTCCATGAACTTGACAACGAGTCGACCGTGGCCGCCGTTTGCTTCCTTGATCCGATCGGTCAGGATTTCGCAGCCCTGGAACGGGCCATGGGCGAGTGCAAGGAAGGAGTGTGGCTGCACCACAGGGATGAAGCCCACCTTGCCTGGACCCTGCGCCAGATCAGGGATCAGCGACTGCCACCTGCCGAAGCCTTCGACCTGATGGAAACTCTTGTTTTTCCACCCTGGTTGGATCGCGCGGCGCTGCCGCACTGCGATCCACGCATCGTTCGGGTCGTACAAAGAATCAGGGAAAGCGCTCGTTCCAACCTGCCTGTCAGTCAACTGGCCGAAGAAGTGCACCTGTCCGAATCGCGCCTGGTAAAGTTGTTTAAGAGCGAGATCGGAATTCCCATCACCCGCTACCGGCTGCGTTACCGGGTGATGGTGGGCGCGGTCTACCTTTCCCTGGGGCGCTCGGTCACTGAAGCCGCCCTCGCCGCCGGCTTTGCCAGCACAGCGCATTTTTCCAAATGTTTCGTAGCCATGATCGGTACCCAACCTTCTACAGCCTTCCTCGGTTCTCCGTACCTCGACATCAGCCTTTCGGAAGATGTACTGGGCGCGGTCGCCGCCGCCCGGGGCGAACCCGGCACGGCCTCCGAGCCGGACCCCGCATTGGATCCATCAACCCCCTGAGCCGATAACGCGCGAACAGCGCGTACCGCATTTGGCTCACCAACGCCGACTACTCTGCAGACGCAGGCTCTGCTGTTATAGTATTGTGCCTATAGTTTTATTTATGGAGCCGATCGATCGGGGTAGCTTTGTGAAAGAACCGCATTGGATTTATGCCGAAATCAACAAACTGGAAGAGCAACTGGAAGATTACTGGTCCACTGCCCGCAATCACGTCCACTACACCGTTCGAAACGGAAAGGTCCGATTCGATCGCGCAGTGCGAATTGCGCAGCGTCGCTACAAGGTTCACCTGCTCAGCTACATCGCCCGCGCGAAGCCGCTGCATGTCATTACAGCACCGGTGATCTACGGCATGGTTATTCCCATCGCGCTGTTTGACCTCTTCCTCAACCTGTATCAGCAGATCTGCTTCCGCGCGTACGGAATCCCCCGCGTACGACGTGCTGATTACATGGTGCTGGACCGCCACCAGTTGAGCTACCTGAATGGACTGGAAAAACTTAATTGCCTTTACTGCAGTTACGGCAACGGAATGGTGGCCTTCGCCCGCGAAGTGCTCGCACGGACCGAGCAGTACTGGTGCCCGATCAAGCACGCAAAGCGAGTGAAGGGAGCGCACAACCGCTATCGCAAATTTGTGGAGTACGGCGATGCGAAGGCCTACCGCGAGCAACTCCCGAAGTTGCGCCGGGACTTCGAAGACAAGGGCGCCGGCAGGATTGCGGTGGAAGAGTTGGACTGACAGCCTGCCGCCGGAGGTTCCTGCTCAGGCCGATCGCAGCGTGTCGTAGGTGTGCTCCAGATCCACGCGAACCAGAGCCGCCGCGAGACGTGGGAAGTCCTTCGGTGGAACCAGCTCCGCCAACTCACTGACTGTACGTCCTACTCCCAGCTTGGCGGCGGTCTTCAGAACGCGCGCATCCCCGTAGGGATACACTTCTGTCCAGACCCCCTGAATCTCTCGCAGGAAGATGTCGGCCCCCACCGGGCCAATGCCTTTGAACTCCATCAGCCTTTTTTTCAGTTCGCCCACGTCGCCATCCGCGGCGTCCCGCAAGCGGCGGAGGTCGCCCTGATAGCGCTCCAGCAACAGCTGAGCAGTTTGACCCAGCCGGGTGGAGCCACTCTCGTCATAGCGTTTGTAGCCATGCCAGGTGATCACGTCCACCCGCTCCTGCCAACTCGCCTGAGCCATCTTGCGAGGCGTTGTCAGCCCAGCTTCGATCAGCGCCCGCGTTGCCTCCAGAGCGTTGTGGGCGGGAATACGCGCACTGAACAGCAGCGCGGCAACCAATAACTGGAACAAAGCGGAGGGCGTGTTCTTCTGCACGGGTATCGCCAGTTCCTCGGCGAAAGTCCGCCCGTGCTGTTTCAGCAGCTTCTGTATCAGAGCGCTCCGCGACGGTGATTCGCGCTCCCGCATAATCAGCTCCTGTGCGCTGGGTTCCACGCTCCGGACTCAGGGGCTATTGGGAGGCAGGTTGCAAGGCAAGTGCCCAAGGGAACAAGGCGCCCCATTGGAACGCCCTGTCTTTTTAGTACTGGATATCACCGACCGTCGACGGAGAACACGAGCAGCACGTTGCCGTCCTGGCCCTTTGCCGCGCCGGCGCTGCCACCCATGCTGCCCGCGTTCATGATGCCGCCGTAGCCGGAGTTCATGAACAGCATGCCTTTGGCCATGGTCGGTCCCGTTGCGTTGATGGAGCCTCCTTTCACCTCGAGCCCGTTCACCGTCTGGTAACTTTGCTTGGTGTCGAATTCCCAGAGAATGCTGCCATCCGAGGTGGAGTAGGCGCGCAGCATGCCGTCGAGAGAACCGGCAAACACCGCGCCGGGCATAGCGCTGATCGCCGCCGACAAACCATTACCGCAGCGTCCGCCGTCGCCGCATTGGGCCTTCGGCGCGGGGGTGTGCCAGAGCGTTTCTCCCGTAGCGATGTCGAGGGCTGTCAGCCCCGGCTTGCGCAGATCGGGCTGAAAAACCGCTGTGTCTGTTACCGGAACATACACGGCTTTTTCATCCGCCGCGGAACCCCACTGGATGCCGCCGAGAGCGCTGCCATGGCCGACCTTCCGTTCCCAGACGATCTTGCCCTTGTTGTTCACATCCATGGCGTACATGATCCCGGACTTCTGGCCCGCAAGCGCCAGGGTCGTGTCGCCGGCTTTGCGAAGAATCACCGAACTGCCGAAGTCGTAATCCGGGCCCACCTCTTCCGGGCAGTTGGCGTGTCCGCCTCGGCCGAAGCAACCGACCAGGAAGTTATCGCCTTCCAGGACCTGATTCTTCCATTTCACTTCGCCGGTTTTCAGATCCATGGCGACGATTGCGTCCGAACCATCTTCCGGCACATCCGTGTAGGAGTCGCCGGTGGCAACATAGAGCACGCTGCGTTCGAGGTCGATGGTGGGCGCCGACCAGATGGCGGCGCCCGCGGGGCCGAACATGGGCTTGCCCAGCTTGTTGGTTTTGTGCTGCTGCGGCTCTTCATCGATGACGTAGGTCCGCCACTTGATCGCCCCGGTTTTGGTGTCCAGCGCAACCACGTTTCCACGGAAGCGACAGCACTCGTAATCCGGGTTGACGGCCGCGGTCTCCTCGAAGGAGGACAGTGGCACGTACAGCGTGTCCTCGTGCAGGATGGGCGCACCGGTGACTCGCGCCTCCTCCAACTCGCCTACCTGGGTCTTCCAGAGTCGCTCGCCTGTCCGGGTGTCGATTGCGTGGACGAAACGATCGGTTGTGCCTACGAATACCGCCTGCTGGTCCGTTCCCGGAATGGGGCCCACGCTGACGGTCGCCCGCACACCTGCGTCCGGGTCGTAAACCCAGTGGCTGCAGCCCGTTCCCACGTCCAGTGAGTAAACCCGCCCGGGTGCGGCCGCAACAAATACCTGGTCGCCGGCGATGGTCGGCTGGCTGTTATGTCGACCATTGGGGTAGGCAAAGGACCATTTCACCTTGAGGTTCTTGATGTCCTTTGGGCTGAAACCGGGCTCCGGGTGATAGCGGCTGTTGTTCAGGTCCCGGCCCCAGCCGTTCCAGTGAAGATCGCCTGCTGCGATCGGCGCAGCCGGTTCGGCGCAGGCGTTTAGCTTCCAGTCGGGATTGAGAGTGGACCCGGTGGGCATCTTACCGGTCACATAGATGGCTATGCTTCTGACTTCGGCTTCGTCGAGCCCTTTCGCATGGGGATACATGCTGCCCTTGGTCAGGGCGTTGATGACGTAGTCGGCCGAGCGCAATTCCAGCTGGCGCCGCGGCGGAACGTAGTCCTCCGGATTATCGTGGCAAAGTGCGCATCTTTCCTTGTAAAAGGGCTCGCCCTTTTTCATCGCGTCCTGCAGAGCGGTGTCGGCATCCTGAGCCTGGGCCGGGCCGGCGAACCAGATTGCAACGCTCGCCAGTATCGTAATTCCTTTCTTCATCCTTAAAACTCCATCCAAAAAAAGAGCGGGCACGCCCGCTCCGGTTTGTTCTCGTTGTTTGCACACGTCCCACCTGCGTTGTTTGAGCTACTGCTCCTGCGATTGAGCTGGCGCGGAGGTTTATTCTTCAGCAGTCGCACCAGGGCAGGGAAGTACCTGAAAAGAAAGAACACAAAAGACGTGAGCATTGGGCCGATTTAAACACCTCACCCAGAGGGAGTGGACAGGCTTTACATAAATTTATCGCACCGAAGAACCCCGGCCTACCGTCGACCTACAGGACCACGTCGGCCTTATCGCCTTTGCTTTCCAGCCATTCCTTGCGGTCTGCAGCGCGCTTTTTGGCGAGCAGCATGTCGAGAATCTGGTTGGTGTCATCGCCGTTCTCAATCGTCAGGCGAACCAGGCGGCGCGTATCGGGCGCCATGGTGGTCTCGCGCAATTGCAGCGGGTTCATCTCGCCGAGGCCTTTGAAACGCTGGACGTTTACTTTGCCTTTTTTCTTTTCGGCGGCGATTCGATCCAGAATGCCCTGCTTTTCGCTGTCATCCAGAGCATAGTAGACGTCCTTGCCCACATCGATACGGTACAGGGGCGGCATGGCGACGTACACGTGCCCGGCCGTGACCATGGGTTTGAAGTGACGGACGAAGAGGGCGCACAGCAGGGTGGCAATGTGCAGGCCGTCCGAGTCAGCATCCGCCAGAATGCAGATCTTGTGGTAACGAAGGTTATCCATGTTTTCGGAGCCCGGCTCGATGCCGAGCGCAACAGAGATATCATGCACCTCCTGTGAGGCGAGCACTTCCTGGCTATCCACTTCCCAGGTGTTCAGGATCTTCCCACGCAGGGGCATGATGGCCTGGAACTCGCGGTCGCGTGCCTGCTTGGCGGAACCGCCTGCGGAATCACCCTCCACCAGAAACAGTTCGCCGCGGGTGGGGTCGTCGGAGGCGCAGTCCGCCAGCTTGCCCGGCAGGGCTGGCCCCTGGGTGACCTTCTTGCGGACAATTTTTTTGGCGGAACGAACGCGCTTTTGCGCGTTGTTGATGCAGAAGTCCGCCAGCTTGTCCCCTTCCTCCGTGTGCTGATTCAGCCACAGGCTGAATGCGTCCTTGGCAACGCCGGAAACAAAGGCCGCGGCCTCGCGCGAGGAGAGACGCTCCTTGGTCTGGCCGGAGAACTGGGGATCTTCCAGTTTGGAGGAGAGGACGTAGGAACAGTTGTTCCACAGGTCGTCGGGTGCCAGCTTTACGCCGCGTGGCAGCAGGTTGCGGAATTCGCAGTATTCGCGCATGGCTTCCATCAGCCCGGTGCGCAGACCATTGACATGGGTGCCGCCCTGGGCGGTGGGAATCAGGTTGACGTAGCTCTCCTGGGTAAGTTCACCGCCTTCCGGGAGCCACTGGATCGCCCAGTCCACCGCTTCCGTAGTGGCGGTGAAGGTGCCTACGAAGGGCTCCTCGGGCAGGGTTTCCCAGCCGCGAGTGGCTTGCAGCAGATAATCCTTCAATCCATCTTCGAAATACCACTCGTCCTTCTCACCACTTTGCTCATCCGTGAACACAACGTGCAGGCCGGGGCACAGAACTGCCTTGGCACGCAGCACGTGGCGCAGGCGCGAGACGGAGAATTTGGCAGAGTCGAAGTATTTGGGGTTGGGAAGAAAGCGGATACTCGTTCCGGTGTTGCGCTTACCACAGGTATCGACGACTTCCAGCTCTGTTGCTTTATCGCCGTTCTGAAAGCCCATGCGGTAAACATTGCCGTCGCGACGAATAGTGACTTCCAGCAGCTTGGAAAGCGCATTAACCACCGACACCCCCACCCCGTGGAGACCGCCGGAAAACTGATAGTTCTTGCTGGAGAATTTACCGCCGGCGTGCAGGGTGCTGAGGATGACTTCCACGCCGGGCTTGCCTTGTTCCGGGTGAATGTCCACCGGCATGCCGCGACCATCATCGTTGACGGTGATGGACTGGTCCTTGTGCAGAATCACTTCTATTTTCTTCGCGTGGCCGGCAAGCGCTTCGTCCACACTGTTGTCGATGACTTCCTGCGCCAGATGGTTCGGCCGGGTGGTGTCCGTGTACATGCCCGGTCGCTTGCGAACCGGTTCCAGGCCCGTGAGTACTTCAATATCTTCTGCGGAGTAGTTCGCCATAATTGCCTGTGAATGCCTGAAGTTTCAATCAGCGGTCAGCGGAGCTGCCGGTATAGAATTCGTGGATGTCCGGCAGCCAACGCTCAAAATTCTGAAAGCTGTGATCGCCACCTTGCTCGACCAGTTGACGGCAACCTTTGTACCGCTCCACCGCCCGTCGATAATCCAGGGTCTCATCCCCGGTCTGGACCATCAGCCAGTAACGAGCCGGGTATTGTAACTCTTCTGTCTCGAGCTCGCGCAACTGCTCGATGTGCTCGGGACCGAGTCGATAGTGGTCGTCGGTGTGGTAGTTCTTGAGATCCTGGTCCAGGTAGGCACTGATCAGCTCGTACGGAGCGACCGCCGGGTTGATGAGCACAGCCGGCAGTCCGTACTTCTCCGCCAGCCAGGTGGCGTAGTAGCCGCCCAGGGAGCTGCCCATGAGGTAAACCGGCTCTGAAGCGGCGTTCTTCACAATGTCCTCGAGCTGCTCAATGGCTTCGGCCGGATAGGCGCTCAGGAAGGGGCAGGCGTAGTTCACCTTGGGTCGGTTCTCCTGAAGCCAGGATTCAACCTGCTGCGCTTTGTGGGACAGTGGCGAACTGAGAAAACCGTGGATGTAAAGAAGAAGGCTCATCGCGGGCGCCTCTGGTAGATTTCCGGGGCTGATTCGGCGCACGGGAGTTTACGGGCTGAGCCCTCAGAGTTCCACCGGCTTCAGGCGGGCGGCGCCCCGGGGCCCGCTTGTGCCTGCAGCGGAGCGATCAGTATCCCTGCGAGGTAAACTGGATCGGGTACTGTTTGTCGGCGATTCGCTCCACGCTGGTCTCGAAGCTGCCATCCGGGTTCAGCACGAACCAGCGATAGCCGGGCATCAAACGGTCCACCGCGAAGTCATCGCTGCGGGACTTGAATTGAATGGATGTGGACGGCGTGGCGAGAAGCTGCACGTTGTTGCGTCGCTGGGAAAACTCCTGATGGACATGACCCCAGACGACTGCCTTCACATGCTCGTACTGGTCGATGATCTTGAAGAATGCATACTCGCTGCGGACCTTTTGCGTGTCCACCCAGGCGCAGCCCACCGGCACCGGCTGATGATGCATGAAGATCAGCACGTGCTTGTCGCGATTGTTGGAGAGCGCCTCATCAAGGAGGTTCAACTCCGCCTCCACCAGGTTGCCGTGGGTGTGGCCAGGCACCTGGGTGTTGAGCAGCAGAATGAGCCAGTTCCCGATGTGCAACTCCTTGGTGAGCTGCTCGTCGTTCATCGCTTCGTTCATATCCACGGGGGAGTCGTGGTTGCCCGGCAGCCAGCCGAATGCACTGAAGTCGATACCGCTTTTCTCGAGGATTTCCAGGAACCTGACGTAGGTGCGGGCACCACCGTTGTTGGCAATGTCCCCGGTCGTCAGGAGCAAATCCCAGCGAGCGTGGTGTTCGCGCACATGGGCGATAACGTCGTTGAGACTCTCGTTGGTGTTGAGGCCCAACAGCTCTTCGCTATTGTCCGGACCGATGTGGCAGTCCGTGAGCTGCAACAGGCGAATCGGCTGCTCGGAATCATGGGCAATCTGGCGTCGCTTCGCTTCCTGCTTTGGTTTGCTTTCCAGAGTTGTTTGCATCGTTTGTATCCGCGAGGATCGGGCCCGCACCGTTGCCCGTAATCGTTGCTTTTGTCAGACCCGGTACTGTTATTTGTAAAAGCCGAGGTCCGCCAGGTCGAAGACCAGACGACCTTCCGCCTGACAGTGGCTCAACCACTCGGCGAGAAAACGATTGAGTTGTTCTTTTTCGTTGCTTTGGTACATACCCGGGTTGGGATAGTCATAGCGCGGCTTGAACCGACGATGTCCTTCCCAGGCTGTAACTTCAGCCATGTCTGCGTCGTGATACATGCATACCCGCAGGCGAGGCGCTTTCAGGGAACTGGCAACCCCGTCGGCCGGCTGGCTGAGCTCCAGGGTTGTGGTGTACGGCGCGCGGTCGACCACCTGCACCAACAACTGTCCGGCTCGTTCGTCCGCTCCGATGTGAAACAGCCACTCGTCGCGTTCAGAAAAATCGGGGAGGATTTTTTTGAGACGAAGGTAGTTCGCCTCGCAGTCCGCCTGCTGGCCGGAAAGGTCGACGCGATACCGCGGTTTGCTGTCCCGCTTTTCGCGCGCAAACAGTGGCCGTGGCGCCGACAGGGGGCGGAACTCCCGGTTCGGTGCCGAATCCGCGTTCCGCTTTTTGAGAAACAAACTTTTTACTGCTGAACTCATTCAATTCTGTACCGTTGTGCGCGCACGAACTCGCCGCCAGGCGGCGAGCCACTCTGGGAATCGTGGAGCGCAAATCACTGACCGGGTTATCCCGTCGACCTTCGCAGCCGGCGGGCAGTTATTGCTCGCGTCTGACCTGCAGCCATTGCAGGCAGATCATGGTGGCCGCATTGTTGAAGCGCCCACCGTAAAGGTTTTCAAACACTTCCGCTGCCGGAAGTACGTGGAGCCTGATGTCCTCGTTTTCATGGTCGAGGCCGTAAATTCCACCCGCTCCGTCCAGATCGCAGTAGCCGCAGTAGAGGTGCAAACGCTCGTTGCTGCCGCCCGGACTCGCCAGGTAGTTGCAGATGTACTCGACCCGCTCGGGCACCAGGCCAGCCTCTTCCTTAACCTCTCGCAGCGCCACCTGTTCCGGGCTTTCCTGGCTATCGATGATACCAGCCACTACTTCCATGCACCACGGCCCGAGGGGCTCTTCGAGGGCACCGACGCGGAACTGTTCCACAAGTCCGATCAGGTCGCGACGGGGATCGTAAAGCAGCACCCCGACTGCTTCATGACGCAGGTACAGCTCGCGACTGATTGTCCCACTCCAGCCACCGGCGAAGAGCCGATGGCGGAGTCGCAGCTCCTTCATTCGGAAGAAGCCGTCGTAGACAACTTCTTCCTGTTCGATTTCCACATCCTGCCGGTGGAACTGAGGTTTATCGATACTCATTCCGGTTCCGCCTCAGCGGGCGAGTGCTGTTTGACATAAATTTCCCCGCCTTGCTCCTTGAACTCCCGGGCTTTCTGCTGCATCTCGGCTTCCACATCAATCATCCGCACGGCCAGCTCTTCCGTTTCGGCGACCCTTTTATCCTGTATAGCATAGTCGCGCACTTCCTGACTGATTTTCATGGAACAGAATTTCGGTCCGCACATGGAGCAGAAATGGGCCACTTTGGCGCTCTCCTTGGGGAGCGTCTCGTCGTGGTAGGCCCGGGCGGTGTCCGGGTCCAGGCCGAGGTTGAACTGGTCCTCCCAGCGGAACTCGAAGCGGGCCTTGGACAGAGCGTTGTCCCGCAGTTGCGCGCCCGGGTGGCCTTTGGCCAGATCCGCCGCATGAGCGGCAATTTTGTAAGTAATGATGCCCTCTTTCACGTCGTCCTTGTCCGGCAGGCCCAGATGCTCTTTGGGGGTCACATAGCAGAGCATGGCACAGCCATACCAGCCGATCATGGCGGCACCGATACCGGAGGTGATGTGGTCGTAGCCCGGGGCGATATCGGTGGTCAGGGGCCCAAGGGTATAGAAGGGCGCTTCGCCGCACTCGGCGAGCTGCTTGTCCATGTTCTCCTTGATCAGGTGCATGGGAACGTGACCCGGACCCTCGATCATGGTTTGCACATCGTGCTTCCAGGCGATTTTTGTGAGTTCACCGAGGGTTTCCAACTCCCCGAACTGAGCCTCGTCATTGGCGTCGGCCACCGAACCGGGGCGCAGTCCATCGCCGAGGGAGAAGGACACATCGTAGGCCTTCATGATCTCGCAAATGTCCTCGAAATGGGTATAGAGGAAGCTCTCCCGATGGTGGGCGAGACACCACTTGGCCATGATGGACCCGCCGCGGGAGACGATGCCGGTCACTCGCTTCGCAGTGAGGGGAACGTAACGCAGCAATACACCGGCGTGAATTGTGAAGTAATCCACACCTTGCTCCGCCTGTTCGATGAGCGTGTCCCGGAACACTTCCCAGGTGAGGTCCTCGGCAACGCCTCCCACCTTCTCCAGGGCCTGGTAAATCGGCACGGTGCCAATAGGCACGTGAGAGTTGCGCAGAATCCACTCACGGGTCTCGTGGATGTTCTTGCCCGTGGACAGATCCATGATGGTGTCCGCCCCCCAGCGGGTGCCCCAGGTGAGCTTTTCCACCTCTTCCTCGATTGAGGAGCCGAGGGCGGAGTTGCCAATGTTGCCGTTGATCTTCACCAGGAAGTTCCGGCCAATGATCATGGGCTCCAGTTCCGGGTGATTGATATTGGCCGGGATGATGGCCCGGCCGCGAGCCAGTTCGCTGCGGACGAATTCCGGGGTGATGCCCTCCGAAAGGGCGTCGGGAATGGCCGCCCCGAAGGACTCACCCCGATGCTGGCTCGCCAGAGGACCTTGGCCTGCGGCCGCCATTTCCTTCGCCCGCTGGAGGTTCATGTTTTCCCGAATGGCCACGTAC
Source organism: Gilvimarinus sp. F26214L (assembly GCF_054401055.1). Classification (NCBI taxonomy): domain Bacteria; kingdom Pseudomonadati; phylum Pseudomonadota; class Gammaproteobacteria; order Cellvibrionales; family Cellvibrionaceae; genus Gilvimarinus; species Gilvimarinus sp. F26214L. The sequence goes on from NZ_JBTIYG010000017.1 coordinate 28,822, forward strand.
TCCATTTCCGGGGTGATGATGCCCCGTTTGGCATAGTGCATCTGGGACACGTTGGCCCCTGCTTTGGCTTTGCGGGGCTGGCGACGATGGGAGAAACGCAGGGCGGCGAGCGTTGGGTCGTCCAGGCGTTCGGCGGTAAAGCGGGAACTGACACCCTCGAGCCACTCGGTATCACCCCGTGCGTCGATCCAGGGCCCACGCAGATCCGGCAGGCCTCGCTGCGGGTCGATGTTCGCCTCCGGGTCCGTGTAGGGACCGGAGGTGTCATACACCCAGACAGGCGGGTTTTCCTCACCCCCAAAATCCGTCGACGTGGCCTGCAGGGTGATTTCCCGCATGGGCACCCGCACCGGGTGCTGCTGCCCCTCCACATAGATTTTCCGGGACGCCGGAAAAGGTTGGACCGCCTGTTGATCGACCTGGGTCAGTGGTGCCTTGTGACTGCTCATGGTGCCTCTCCGTTGTTTGTGTTGTTGGGTGCTGGGGGTTGGCGGGGACGTCGGTAGGTTGGCGCAGGTTGGGTTAGCGCAGCGTAACCCAACATTAACCATACTTTTGCAGAACCGTTGGGTTACGGCCGTTGGGTTAAGGCCTGCGGCCTGACCCAACCTACGGAACGTGCCGGTGTCACGTTTCGATCCGCCACAGATGATCTACCGGGCCGGCGCCCGAACCGACACGAATCCGGTCGGCGTGGGCGATGGCGCCGCTCAGGTATTGCTTGGCTGCCCCCACAGCCGCCTCCATGTCCCGGCCTTGGGCCAGGCCGGCGGCGATTGCGGCAGCAAGGGTGCAGCCGGTGCCGTGAGTGTTGCGGGTGTCGATGCGCGGGGCGCGGAACCAGCGGGACCGAAGGGCGCCGTCCGCCGCCCAGAGCAGCAAATCACTGGCCTGGTCACCCGGCAAATGGCCGCCCTTGAGCAATACTGCCCTTGGGCCCATTTCCAGGAGAGCTTCCGCCTGCCGCTCCATGGCCTGTTCTGAATCCGCCGGAGCGCAGTCAAGCAGTACAGCGGCCTCGGCGGTGTTTGGGGTGATGAGATGAGAGAGCGGCAGCAAGCCGCCGGTGAGACTGGCCACCGCCGAGTCATCCAGCAGGCGGTCGCCACTGGTGGCCACCATGACCGGATCGCAAACTAGAGGAAGGTCAGGGCGCTTGCTCAGTTCGCGCGTTACTTCAGCGATGACGGTGCTGTTGAGCAACATGCCCAGCTTGACGGCCCCGACCGGCACGTCCTCCAGCACGCTGGCAATCTGGCCGGCCACACTGCCCTCGGGCAACGGCCAGACGCCGGACACGCCATGCGTGTTCTGGGCGGTCAACGCCGTGATGGCAGCGCAGCCATAAACCCCCAGAGCCGTAAAGGTTTTCAGATCCGCCTGGATGCCGGCACCGCCGCTGGGATCACTGCCGGCAATGGTCAAGGCGATGGATGTGTTTTGTGACGCCATTATTGTGCGCTCCGGTTTCGGCTGATTCAGTTCAGTTGAAAACCTTGAGCGGACGATGGACGGGAAACGGGAGGAGGGGCAAGAAATGGACGCTGCGCCACTGTGTATCTCGTTTCCTACGCCAGCATGAACTGGATCAGGTTCACGGGTCTTTCTCAGCCCGCACATTCCGTGCGGACACCCCGACAAGATGATCGCCGCAGTCTAGTGAGTCCCGCCTGGACTGTAAAGGAGAGTCAGGTGTGGGCCATGGCTTCGGGACCCTTGGGTCGCAATGTTGTGAAGCCCAAATCGGGCGCGGAAATATTTAACAGAATTTAACCCCGCACGTGAGGCGCCAACTCGACCTTTTGTGGTCAAAACGCTACACTCGGCGCGGCATTTCTCGTCACACAGGGACACTGAAAGAATGAAATTTCTCTCCCCTTCAGCAAGCGCGGTTTGCTTGCTCCTGGCCAGCGGCCTTACCCACAGCGCCACACTTCTCGAAATTTACGAACAGGCCCTGGACAACGACCCCGAACTCGCAGCCGCCCGCTCCGCCTATGAAGCCGGGCTGGAAAACAGAAAGATCGGTTTGTCCGCTCTGCTGCCGCAGATTTCCGGTTCCGCCTCTTACGAAGAAACTGACGGCAATAACGTGACATCCGGCCCGCAGGTCTTCAGTGGGAACATCTTCCCGGACGCGACAGACGATACGTCCTCTGAAGGCGATACCACCAGTTGGTCCGTTCGCTTGCAGCAGCCCCTGTTCGACATGGGAGCCTGGTACTCCTACAAGTCGGGTGCTGTAAACACGGAGGCGGCTCTCGTCCAGTTCAAGGCCGATCAGCAGGACTTTATTGTTCGCGTTGCCACGGCGTATTTCGATGTGCTTCGCGCAATCGACACCCTGGAAACCGCACTCGCAGAGCAGGAAGCGCTGGAATCACAACTGGAGCAAACCCGCCAGCGCTATGAAGTGGGCTTGACCGCAATTACGGATGTGCATGAGGTTCAGGCACAGTACGACAGCGCGGTGGCCAGTGCCATTGCGGCCCGCGGTAACCTGGCCATCTACTACGAAGCGCTGGAAGTTCTGACCGGCCAGCCCCACGACCAGGTCGCTCCCATCGAGGAAGACTTCCCGGTTACGGACCCGGTGCCGGCCCAGCGTGAAGCCTGGGTTGAGTTCGCACTGCAGAACAACTACAGCCTGCAGTCCGCCCGGCTCAACGCGGACCTGGCCGAATTGACGGCGAAAACCCGGCGAGCGGATCACCTGCCGACGCTGAACGCTGTGGTTGGATACTCAGAGTCGGAGTCCTCTTCGGACCGGTCCACGGTCAGTAACTTTATTGACCAAAATGAAGATAGCCCCACCTTTGGCCTGCCCATTAGCAGGAGAGTCGACACCTACCGGGACACCGAAAACGATGGATGGTCTGCAGGTTTGAACTTGAGCGTTCCAGTTTTCAGTGGCGGGCGCGTTTCCGCCCAGCGTCGCCAGGCCTATGCCCAGGCCATGCGCGCTGACGACCTGGCCCGCCTGACCCAGCGCCAGACCATTCAACTGGCCCGCGCCTCCCACCTTGCGGTGGAGACCGGCGTGGTCCGGGTCGAGGCCCTGCGCCAGGCGATCGTGTCCAACCAGAGCGCCCTGGAGGCCACCCAGGCCGGCTATGAAGTGGGGACCCGTACCCTGGTCGACGTCCTGCTCGCCCAGCGCAACCTCTACTCGGCCCAGCGCAACTACTATGACGCCCTGTATAACTACATCCTCGACACCCTGAGCCTGAAACAGGCAGCGGGTACTTTGAGTCCCGAGGATGTGGTGAAGCTGAACGAATGGCTGAATGCCCAGAGTCAGGTGTCGCCGGCCGACTTCGCCCAGTAAGTCTCCACCACTTCAACAAGCTTCTCCAGCGCGCCGCGGTTGGCTTCGGCCACCGCGAGTGCGCGCTGCCCCATTGCCTCCCGACGCCCCGCATCACTCAGCAACTCCCCGACCAGTGCCGCCAGGGCATGCTGATCCTCCGCAACGGCCATTCCATCGGCGCCCTGCAACAGGCGTGATGCTTCGGAAAAATTGAACAGGTGGGAACCACTCAGGACCGGCAGGCCCCAGGCGGCAGGTTCGATCAGGTTGTGACCACCCACCGGCACCAGACTCCCTCCGACAAATGCGAGATCCGCAGCGCCGAACAGCATAAGCAGTTCGCCCATGGTGTCCCCCAGCAGAATATCGGTTTCCGAGGAAACCGGCTCGGCGGCACTCTGGCGCTGCACCCGGAACCCTCGCTGCTCGCACAGTGCGGCCACCTCATTGAAGCGTTCCGGATGGCGTGGCACCAGAATAAGGAAAAGCTCCGGGTGGTTCCGACGCACCGCCTCGAAACTGCTGAGAATCTGCTCGTCTTCCCCGCGGTGGGTACTGGCGGCAATCCACACGGGGCGGGGAGCGGCAGCAACAATCTCGCCCTTCAGTTGCGCGGCTCGCGCCCGCAGGGGCCCTGGAATGCTCAGATCGAATTTGATGTTGCCGGTCACATGGCTTTTGGCCGGGGGCAAGCCCAGGGACTGCATCCGGCGGGCATCATCCACGTGCTGTATGGCCGCCGCGCTGAGTCCGGCGAAGACGGGTTCCATGAGCCGGGAGACCCTGCGATAACCGGCGGCGGACTTTTCCGAGAGGCGACCGTTAGCCAGGATGGTAGCGATCCCGCGCTCGCGACATAGGGCCACGGTGTTGGGCCACAACTCCGTCTCCATAATAACCAGGCACTCGGGACGGATGCGCTTGAGAAAGCGGCCAATACAGGTAGGCAGGTCATAGGGCGCGTAAACATGAAAAACGGAATCCCCGTAGAGCTTGCGCACCTGCTCCGAGCCCGTGGGTGTGGTGGTGGTGACCACGAAGCTGGCCTCCGGGTGCCGTTCCATTAACGCCCGCACCAGAGGCGCGGCGGCGATGGACTCGCCAACCGACACGGAGTGCAGCCAGAGCACCGGACCTTTCAGACGGGGCGCCGGGAAAATCCCGAAGCGTTCGCGCCAGCGGCGGGCGTAGGCGGGTGCTTTGCGCGCACGCCAGAGCAGTCGCGCGAGAATCAGGGGCAGGGCCAGGTAGAAGACCAGTGTGTAGAGCCAGCGCATTCTTTACTCGTGTTGGACGAAGCGTTTGGTGCCAGTGCCGATCCGGTCCCGGGAAATCCGGGTCCCGAGCCAGTATACTGTGCCCCGCCTCAGTATTAGCGAAGCGCCGGATTGTGCAGTTCGGCACGCGCCCTGTCCACCGCACGCCGAGAGTACCGTCCACCGGGAGTATCAATGATCCAAACGCCCCCTTCACGTACCGTAGAGCTGGATATCGCCATTGTCGGCGGTGGCATCGCGGGCCTTTGGCTGCTGAACCGCCTGCGCGGGCAGGGCTACCAGAGCGCTCTGTTCGAGCAGGGCTCCCTCGGCAGCGACCAGACGCTTGCCTCCCAGGGCATGATCCACGGCGGAATCAAGTACACCCTGGCCGGGGCACTGTCCAAGGCCTCGGAATCCATCGCCGACATGCCCGCCTACTGGTCCCGCTGCCTGGCGGGTGAGGGCAACGTGGACCTGCAGGGCGCACACCTGCTGAGCCGCCATTTCTACTTCTGGTCCAGCGACGGCGTGAGCTCCCGCATGAGCACATTCTTCGCCAGCAAGGCAGTGCAGGGACGGATAGAAAAACTGGACCGGGCAAACTACCCCCCGCTGCTGGACAACCCGGCCTTCAAAGGTCAGGTCTACCGCCTCACGGACATCGTTCTCGACGTTCCCAGCGTGCTCCAGACCCTGGCGGAGCGGGCTGGCCCACGGGTCTTTTCTCTTGCAGGCAGCGAATACCAGTGGCACCGGGACGGCAGGCAGGCCGAACTGTGGATCCAGCACGGCAGGGAGTCCCTCCGGGTACGGGCCCGGCGCTTCGTATTCACAGCCGGCAAGGGCAATGCGGACCTGCTGGCCGCTCTGGGCCAGGAAAAACCGCGCATGCAGTTGCGACCGGTCCATCAGGTCTGGGTGAAGCACAACCTGGACTATGACTTTTTTGGCCACTGCCTGGGCCCGGACACCACGCCGCGCATCAGCATCTCCACACACCCCAGCGCCGACGGGCGCCGGGTCTGGTCCCTGGGCGGCGGGATTGCGGAAGCGGGCGTAAAGCAAAGTGAGGCGGAAGTGATCGCCAGCGCCCAGCGGGAGATACGACAGCTCCTGCCCTGGGTGGACCTGAGCGGCGCCGAATGGCTGGCGCGTCGCATCGACCGGGCGGAGGCCCGCCAGCGCAACTTTCTGCGCCCGGACAAGGCCTACGCCAAACCCGCCGATGGATTGGAGAACGTGATTGTGGGCTGGCCCACCAAGCTGACCCTCGCTCCCAACCTGGCCAACGAAGTGCTGCACCTGCTGCAACGGGACCACATTGAAGCCGGCGACGACCGGGCCGCGGAACTGGCCGTGCTGCCTACGGCGGAAGTTTCGCTACCCCCCTGGGACCGCTAATGCAATCCCGGTTTGGATACATACACCTGACACCCATCGCCTGCGCCCGCATGGGGCGCGGATGAAAACGCCGCAGAAGAGGACCCACCGTCGATGCGCGAAACCCTAACCCGACGCCCCCTGGGCAACACCGGACTGATGGTCAGCCAGTTGGGCCTGGGCACCGTGAAACTGGGCCGGGACCAGGGCGTAAAATACCCACATCAATTCAAGATACCGGACGACCGGGAGGCCGCCTCCATCATAGCGCTGGCCAGGGACCTGGGCATCAACCTGATCGACACAGCCCCCGCCTACGGCAACAGCGAAGAACGCCTGGGCACGCTCCTCAAGGGGCAACGACAGGACTGGATTATCTGCAGCAAGGCCGGCGAAGAGTTTAGCAACGGAGAGTCCAGCCACGACTTTTCCGCCACCCACCTGCGCTACAGCGTGGAGCGCAGCCTGCGCCGCCTGAACACGGACTATATCGACATCCTGCTCCTTCACTCGGACGGTCGGGACCGGACCATTGTTGAAGGCGGCGCACTGGAGACCCTCGCCCAGCTAAAAAAGGAAGGCCTGATCCGGGCGATCGGCATGTCCAGCAAGACCGTGGAGGGGGGCCTGCTCGCCGCCAAACAATCCGATTGCATGATGGTGACCTACAACCTTCAGGAGCGTGAAGAGGAACCGGTCATCGATTACTGCCACCAGCACAACAAGGGCGTGCTGCTGAAAAAAGTTCTGGCCAGCGGCCACATCGCCGCGGGCGACAAGGCCGACGCACTCCAACAGAGCATGGACTTCGTGTTCTCCCACCCGGGAGTCACCAGCGCGATAGTGGGCACCATTAACCCGAAGCACTTGAGACAGAACGTGGACGCTCTCACGGGCCGCTGATCGTCAGCCCGTCGCAACGCCCAAAGCGAAGAAGTTGGCCCCCAGACCCGCCGTTACCCACCAGAGCCCACACCAGCAACTCTCAGTTTTTGCGCATCTCAGTTTTTGCGCAAAGCTATGCCCCGGCACAATGCAGTTTGGCCATGGGACGGGGTATTTCGAAACCCTGGCGGCATGGATGCCGCGAGGGAGCTACATGGATGTATTCACCGCGTTTTCGAAATACCCCGTCCCATGGCCAAACGGGCCAGAGGCACCCACCTACAAACTGATCCTCGATCGTCACGACCCCTCTCGATCGTTATCCCTGATCTTGTCCACAATGGCCGTGGTCGAGCAGTTGTCATACAACGACAAGGCACGCACTACACCGCCATACTGCTTGACGATATCCGCTCCGACCACCTGATCATCACTGTAGTCGCCGCCCTTCACCAGCACATCAGGCTTGATCGCGTGCAGAAGATTCTCGGGAGTGTCCTCCGGGAAGCTGATAACCCAATCCACCGCCTCCAGGCCAGCGAGCACCGCCGCGCGGCGGTCCACCGGATTGATGGGGCGGCCTGCGCCCTTCAATCGGCGGACCGAGTCATCGTCATTGATCGCCACAATTAAACGATGGCCCAGCTTTCGCGCCTCTTCCAGGTAGCCCACGTGACCCGCGTGAATGATGTCAAAACAACCGTTAGTGAACACCACCGACTCCCCCTGATCCCGGGCATCATCCAGCGCCACCAGCAACTGATCCAGGGAAACGACGCCCCGTTCCGAGCCACTCTCCTGCTGCACCGCCCGGCGCAGTTCCGGCCCGCTCACCACCGCCGTACCCAGCTTGCCCACCACAATGCCGGCAGCCAGATTGGCCAGCGCCACCGCCTGGGCGTAGCTTTCACCGGCAGCGAGGCTGGCGGCCAATACAGCGATCACCGTGTCCCCGGCGCCAGTAACATCGAATACCTCACGGGCGCGCGCCGGGAGGTGAAGCTCCGGGTGACCGGGTAAGAGCAGCGTCATGCCGTGCTCACCGCGCGTCACCAGCAAAGCGTCCAGTTCGAGCTCTTCAATCAGCCGCGTGCCGCGAGAAACCAGCTCCTGCTCCGTGGCGCAGGGGCCCACTACCGTTTCGAACTCGTGCAAATTGGGAGTTAACAGCGTCGCGCCCCGGTAGCGGGCAAAGTCGGCGCCTTTCGGGTCCACCAGTACCGGCACCGCGTTGGCCCTGGCCAGAGCGATGAAACCTTGTACGTCCTGCAGGGTGCCCTTGCTGTAATCGGAAAGGATGATCGCGCCCGCATTACTGAGGAGCGACGCCACTTTTGCATAGCAACCCTGGCTGTCCGCCTCGCCGTAAGATTCTTCGAGATCCATCCGGATGAGCTGCTGGTGACGGCTCATCACCCGCAGCTTGGTGATCGTGGGTTTGTCGGCAGACTGATGGAAGTCCGCGTAAATGTTTGCGGCACTCAAGGTTGCCTGCAGCGCCTGGGCCGCCTCATCGTTACCGACCACGCCAGTAAGAGAAGCGCCGGCGCCAAGGGCAGCAATGTTCAGGGCCACGTTGGCCGCGCCACCGGGGCGGTCTTCCTGCCGACCCACTTTAACCACCGGTACCGGCGCCTCGGGAGAGATCCTTGACGTGTCGCCATACCAGTAACGGTCGACCATTACGTCGCCCACAACCAGAACCTGGGAGTTGTTGAAACGGGGCATGGTCAGTTGCATTGAGTTCTCCGTGTACGTCTGGGTGGTGGCTGTGGAGGATGGGTGATCGCTACTCTTCCTTGAACTGGCCCGCGTGGAGTTTTGCATAGGCCCCGTCCATTGCCAACAGCTCCCGGTGGGACCCCACCTCCACAATGTGGCCGTCCTCCATCACCACAATCTTGTCCGCATTTTCGATGGTGGACAGCCGATGGGCAATGACAAAGGTGGTGCGGTTCTTAACCACCTTCTCCAGGGCGTCCTGGATCAGGTTCTCCGATTCGCTGTCCAGTGCCGAAGTGGCTTCGTCCAGAATCAGAACCGGCGCATCCTTCAGGAAGGCGCGGGCGATGGACAGACGCTGGCGCTGGCCGCCGGACAGGCGAGTTCCGTCTTCGCCGATCTGGGTATCCAGGCCGTCGGGCAATTTGTCGATGAACTCAAGAGCATGGGCATTGCGCGCGGCGGCGATTACTTCCTCCCGGCTCTTGGTGGCCAGGTCCCCATAGGCGATGTTGTTGTGAACCGTATCGTTGAACAGCACCACGTCCTGAGTCACCAGGGCAATCTGGCGGCGCAGGCTCGCCAGCGAATACTCATTGATTTCCCGATCATCCAGCCGGATTGCGCCAGTGGTGTGATCGTAGTAGCGGGGGATGAGGCTCACGAGGGTGGACTTGCCGCTGCCGGAGCGCCCCACCAGAGCCACGGTGGTGCCGGGGGCAACCACCAGATCGATGCTCTCCAGGGCCGGCTTGTCCGCGCCCGGATAAATGAAGCTGAGGTTCTCGAACTCCACCTTTCCCTGAACCCGGTCCACTTCGTAGCGTCCCTCATCCTTCTCGCCCGGCTCATCGATCTGCTCGAATACGCTGTGGGCCGCTACCAGGCCTTTCTGGATTTTGCCATACACGTCGCTGAGCTGACGCATGGCCTTTGGAAGCAGCCCTACCGCGACCATGTAACCCACCAACTCTGCCGCGCCACCGGTGCCGATGAAGCTGATGGCAATCAACATCAGCGCGCCCAGGGCAATGGCCACAATGAACTGGTTGACCGAGGTGGCCAAATTGGCGGTGAATACCATTTTGACGTTTTGCCGGTAGGTGTAGCGGCTGGCGTCCCGAAAGCGGCGCTTCTCATATTCCTCACCGCCGAAACTGCGCATGACGCGATAGCCGCCGATCATTTCCGAGGAGATGCTGGTAATGGCGCCCATGGCGGTCTGCAATTTGCCACTGATACGGCGCAACCGTTTGCCCGCAATGGAAACGAACAGCGCAATGACCGGCGCGATGGCAACAAAGACCATGGTCAACTTCCAGTTCGTATAGAACAGATAGGCCATGACCAACACCACGGTGAACCCTTCCCGCAGAATGATCTTGAGCGCTTCTGTGGCGGCAACAGTCACCTGGGCCACGTTGTAGGTGATCTTCGAGATCAGGTGCCCGGAACTTTGTTCATCAAAGTAGCTGCTGGGCAAGGTGGTGAGCTTGTTGAACACTTCCGTGCGCAGGGAGTGGACAATGTTTTCCGCCACCACCGCGATGGCGTAGTTGCCTACAAATAAACCGATACCTCGCAAGAGATAAATGAAGACCACCAGGTAGGGCACCAGCAGCAGCTCATCGCTGAATGACGAAAGCCAATCCCAATCAGGCGTAAGCTTGTCCGCAAGCCCGCCCAACGGGCCGGTCGCTGTCTCGGTTTCGTCCCGGGCCGGTGCATCGCGGTTTTCCAGCGCACCGATAAGGAACTCGGTGAGCTTGGCGAGCATGGGCTGAGTACTTGCGTAGATGAAAAACCCCAGCACGTTCAACGAGAACATGAACAGGTGCGGACGCAAATAGCTCAACAAGCGCAAGTAAATGCGCCATTGGCCGGGTTGGTTCTGGGATATTGCCTGTGTTCGTTTTGCCACTAAATTATCTTTGCTTTGCGTTGCGTTAAGGGGCTGAGGAGCATTTGGCCGTGCTCCGTTATGGGTGATTTTCGCCCGGGGGTGCGAGAACGGACCGATAGAGGGCTTCATAGTCATCAGCCATCCGTTCTGCTGTAAAGTTTTCCAGTACTCGCCGACGGGCGTTGTCCCCGATGGTCCGGTTTTTTTCCGGGTGATTCTGCATGACCCGGCGCATGGCAACCGCAATGGACTCCACTGAGTTGGGGTCCACCAGCAAGCCGTAGCGCTCACCGGGAACCAGCTCCCGCATGCCGCCGGTGCGTGAAGTAATCACCGGCAACCGGCAGACCATCGCTTCCGCGAGGGCGAGCCCGAAACCCTCCCGAAACGACGGCATCAGGTAGGCGTCCGCGTTCTTGAGGATGTCCGGAACGTCGGTGCGATAACCCAGGAGCTGAACCCGGTCCTTCAGGTCCAATGCCGCAATGGATCGGCGAATCTCCGCTTCCATGGGCCCTGTACCCACGATGGCGAGCCGGGCCTGGGGAAAGTCCCCGGCGAGCGCGGCAAAGGCGCGCAGCACACCCTGGTGATTCTTCACAGGGGCGAGGCGTCCGACCATGACGAATATGAAATCCTGGGGACCGAACTTGGGAAACAGATTTTCCCGGTCAACACGCGAAGGAGCAAGGAAGGGCTCGCAATCCAGACCATTGGGAATCGCCGTCACCTTGCCCGGATCCAAAGCGATGTTCAACTTGAGAATATCGGCAACACCGGCTTCCGAGACGGAAACGACTTTTGCCAATTTGCGGAAGGCAAAAAAATTGACCAGTTTACGGCCCCAACCCACCTTGCCGCCGACGATGCCGTGCAATATGGCAATTACCTTGGGCTTGCGCTTTGAGAGCATCGCAGCCAGCACACCAATGGGAATGCTGCGCCGGTACTGGCAGACCACCAGATCCACCTCGTATTCATCAATAATGGCCGCCACCCGTCGGATCGTCTCCCGGTTCCTCCAGTTCACCTGCTTGAGAGGAATGCGGCAGTAGACCGTTTGTGCCGCTCGCTGCTCCATGCCATTCCTGCCGTCCGGCTTGCCGGACAGATAGCAAGTCACCGTGCGGAAGTCCTTGCTGTCGGGTTTCACCATATTGTTGATGAGAGGAGCGTCGAACCGGTAAATTTTGTTAAGTTGGAGAACCGTCGAGGTCATGAGTGAAGAGATCCTGGCTGGAGCACAGCTAGCGGCAGCTTTTCCGGACTACTATCCATCCGCAAGTGGAACAGTGTGAGTCCTACAGGCGGCCTTGCGCGGCCTGTGCCGCAGGGGCGCCATTATACATGTCAAGCCAGCTGTCGCACCTTGGGTTGTTTGCTCTGCCTCCCATCCCGGAAAAGGGAATCTCTGGCTCCACACTTATGGCTGTATCCCCTGCGCCAAGCCCTTTATGATAGGCCGCTTTCCGTTGCAGCTGAGCGCCGGCCCGCCCGCGCGCAGCCACTGACACAGATGCAAAGCCCATGACTGATTCCACCGCCGAGCCCCTGGACTGGAGCGGGCTCTACCGCTTCCGCCGCGCGACCCAGAAGCGCTACAAGACCATCTGGGCACTCCCCATCAAAAAGCGCCATCATCAGCTGGTGAGCGAACGGCTGGCGGACATCGACTCCATCCTCGAACTGGGAGCGGGCAGCCGCAACTTCTACGACCTGATGCGGAAAAAGAAGCAGAATCTGCACTACAAAAGCTTCGACATCGACCGAACCCACGCCCACGACTTTCACCGCCTGGAAGACATCGCGGGCGAGTACGACGCGGTGTGCATGTTTGAGGTCATAGAACATGTGCCGCCGGAACTCGCCCACAAGATGCTGCGTACGGCCTTCGGGCACTTGAGACCGGGTGGTCTGCTCTTCGTGACCACCCCCAATACCTTCCATCCACCCGAGTACCTTCGGGACGCCACCCACATTACGCCATGGTGCTACGACGAGCTGGGTGCGGTTGTTCAACATGCCGGCTTCGAACTGGAAGCTCTGTACCGCCTGTATCAGGACCCTCTGCTGCTGAAGCTGCTGCGGCGCTGGATTTTTCAGCCCCTGTTTCGCCTGCTGGGGCTGGATTTCAGCAAGCAGGTGATCGCCGTCGGCCGCAAGGGCGCCTGAGCCCATGAACCAGGTGAGCCACAAGGGAAGGATCCTGTTCATTTCCAAACGCAGGGACGCCGCGTCCAGCCGCTACCGTATTTTTCAGTACTGGGACTATCTGCGCGCGGCGGGCTGGGAGCTGGACTATCTACCGGCCACCCGCGGTCGCCTGCAGATGCTGCGGGAATGCGCGCGCGCGGACGTGGTGGTGATCCAGCGGCGCTTGTTCGATCCGCTCACGCTGGCTCTGATGCAGCGGGTCAACCCGCGCCTGGTGTTCGACTACGATGACGCCATCTTCCTGCGGGACGATGGCGGTCCCTCCCCGCGGCGGATGAAGCGCTTCCTGAGCACCACGGGCCGGGCCCGGCTGTGCCTGGCGGGAAACCGCTACCTGGCGGACCACTCCCGCTGCCCCCGCACGGTGGTGTTTCCCACCACGGTGGAGATGGCCCGGTACGGGGACATCAAGGCCGGCAAGCCCCCGGCTCTGACCCTGGTCTGGATCGGCAGCCGATCCACCAGCCGCTACCTGGAACACCATCGCGAAAGCCTGGAAGCGCTGGGGCAGGCGTTCCCGGAACTGAGCCTGAAGGTGATCGGTGACTTCACCATCGATTTCGCGCCCCTCAAGACTTATTGCATCCAGTGGTCCGAAGAGGCGGAGGTCTGGGAGTTGGCGAGCGCTCACATCGGCATCGCACCCATGACCGACGACCCCTGGACCCGGGGCAAGTGCGCGCTGAAGGTGATTCAATACATGGCCTGCGGCCTGCCGGTAATTTCCTCCAACAGCGGGGCGAACGCGGAAATCATCCAGCCCGGCATCAATGGCTATCTGGTGACGAGCACACAGGAGTGGATCGACGCGGTGCGCCAACTCCAGGACGGCGAGTTGCGGCAGAAGATGGGAACGAATGCCCTCCAGCGCGCCCGCGATCACTACAGTGCAGGAGCGCTGGCAAAAACCATGGACGAACTGTTCACGGAACTGCTGGCGTGACTCACTGAACCGCACATCGAGCTTTAAAAGTGAGCGCTCACCGTCAGCCACGGCAGCGGTTTCCCGCGGCTGCCCACCTGGCCAGGGGACAGGGGCCAGTCAGCTTGATCCCGGGGCTCCCTCTTGCAGAAAGGCAAGGTCCGCCTTCGCATCAGGGTGCTGGTATTTTTCATGGCGACGAGACAGTTTCGCCAGCCAGTGGCGGGTCGCCCGGGTGATTCCCGCTTCCGGCAGACGATTCCATCCCTGGCCCCATTGGGTTCGATAGCACACCCAGAACGCTGCGAGATCCTCTTCCGCCAGCCCCAGCTCGACACCGTTCAACAGGAATCGTGCGAGGTCCCGCCCGCGCGCGGACATCGAAGTCGTTTCGCGCGCGCTTTCGAGGTCAAGCAGGTAGATGTCGCCACCACTTTCCATCAGGTTGCCGAACTTGTAGTCCCCATGGACCCAACCAAAATGGTGCAGCTTGCCCAGCAGACTACCGGCCTGCTGCGTCAGCAAGGCTTTCTCAGTTGAGGACATTCGGCTCCAGGGCACCCGGCGAAAGTCCTGCCCCTGCAAAAGACGAAAGCACAGATAACCCAGGCGAGGCGGGGAAACGGTTCCAGCCGAGATGAGCTCCGGCAGCGGGAACTCGTCGCCTACTTCCCGGTAGAAACGTTCCAGGGTTCGGCGCTTGCGATGGAAGCTGAAGCTTCTCAGGGGACCGGTCAGCCCATAGGTTTTCACGACCACCGGGCTGCCGTCCTCCAGGTGCGATTGGTATACGCGGATTCGTTTGCCGTCCTTGAGCAACTGCCAATGGTCCCGGTTTAATGCCGACTGGTTCATTCGAGTCCTCACACCTTCGCCAGCAGGCGATCAAAATCCGGTTGGGTCATCTGTCTCTGGTCGCCCTGCCGGTAACCCCCGCGCGGCTTGCCCCGCAGTCGACGCGTGGAGATGGCGCTGACCCGACGCATCAGAGCCTTGCCATCGAGGTCTTGGGCGCTGTGGGACAGGTAGCTGCGGATGAAGCGCATCCGGTAAGGAGCACTGAGATCTTCCGACCACAGCATGTTGAGCTGGGAGAGGTTCTTTTCCCGCGCGCGCCGGGAAATTCCGAACTGGTGCCGGTGGTTGCGTTCGTTATCAATAAAGCAGAACTGCGGTATCGGTGAAATGCAACTGAGGAGAATATTGTCGGGCCGCAAATCCCCATGGGCGATGCCGGCGTTGTGCAGGCGGGCAACTTCCGCCCCCAGCTCCCGCATGACCCACCGCTTCCAGCGGCGCAGCCGCTCGTCCTCGCGAGAGGCTGTCAGGTAGCGGGCCAGAAAAGACCCGAGCCCCATGCCCTCGAACGCCTCGCTGACCACAAACCCACAGCTGTGGCGGGCCGCGCCGTGCACCTTGCCACTGGCGAGTACGGGGGGCGCGCGAAAGCCCAGGCGCAGCAGCAGTTCGCTGTTGCGAACAAACTGCCGGTGACGGGCATAGCCCGGAGCGAGCCAGCTACGCAGTTTTTTGTGGGGGCGGCTCTCATGAAAGAGCTTGAGATAGATGGCGCGATCGCGGGCGAAAAAAACCCCGGCCTGCGCGGAGCTGACCAGTCGCTGCCATCCAGCGGGAAGACTTCCACTCGCCAGAGTGGCGGCGACCTGCTCCCAGTTTTCGCCCGTGGACTGCTGCATCAGAGCACCAGCACCGGCTCGCGGTCGAAATCACGCCGATACAACTGCAGGGCGCGCCTGCGTACCGCCAGCAGGAACGCCCGGTCCTCGGCCAGAGTCCGGCGCAGGGGCTTGTCGAAATAAACCCGGAGAAAGCGCAGCACGTCCCGCTGGGTCAAACCGATGTCCGCCGCGGAAAAGTAGATGCTGCCCACATCCTTGACCAGCCAGCGGGTCGGCACCTGGGAGCGGCACTGGGCCCGGTGCAGGTCCACCAGGTGAAGCACCGGCTGATCACTCCGCCTGCTCGCTTCCTCGTTCAGCAGGAAGTGACAGATATAAAGATCCCGGTGGTTGATACCGTTGCGATGAATAGTGCGGGCGATGCGGGCAACAGTTTCGACGATCTGCCGCTTCTCCCGGAATGATGGCGGGCGATCGGGCCAGTGTTCGGCGTATTTTGCGAGTGAAACCGTTCCGGTCAGCTCTTCGGTAATCAGGAAGGACTCGCGTTCGGCCGGGTTGCGGCCGCGCTCACCAAAAGCAAGTGGATTCAGCGTATGCAAACCCAGGTCGCGTACCCTGTTGATGGCTTGCCATTCGTTGACGGCTCCGGTGACCGGGGCCTTCAACTGGCTCCAGTTCTTGAGAATCTCGCCCCAGCCAACCCCCCGGTGATGTTTGAGGTAATAATGCCGACCCTGGAATTCGAAGCGCAGGGTACGACGCCCCTCCTTGTGACGAACCGTCGTGCCCTGCAGGCTGCGAACCTGATCGAAGGCGTTGGTCTCGTTCCAGGCATCGGCAAAAACACCGCGAAGGATCACCGTCATTGGGCGGCGGCCTCCTGCAGCTGACTGGGCGCAGTGGCAAACTGCTCCAGTAAGTCGGCAGCCACGGCGGGCCGGGAATAGATCTCTTCCCGTGCCGCAAATTCTGCACCCCGCGACCGCCACTGTTGATCCGCCACTCCCAGCACGCGTTCCAGCGCGTTCAGATAAGCAACAGGCGAGAAGGGACTGGCGAGAACCTCGCCCATCTGTGCATCGCTGATGTAGTGGGCGTAACCGCAAACATCCGTGGCGATAACCGGGCGACCGGCAATCATGGCTTCCAGAAGCACGTTGCCGGTGTTTTCCTTGTAGGCGGGATGCAGGACCACATCCGCGGCCTGAAACAAAGCGGGCACATCGCTGCGGCCACCGAGGAAGTGGACCTGCTCAGCCACACCGAGGCGTGAAGCCTGCTGGCGGAAGCGAGCGTCCTTGTCAGCGCCGGCTACCAGCAGCACAGCGGGCTCACCATGCCTGCGATTCCAGTCCGCCAGCAGCTGAATGCTGCGATCCAGGCCCTTTGTTCTGAAGCCGGAGCCCACAGCCAGAAACACCTGCTGCTGGTCGGACAGACTCAGCTCCCGACGGATCGCAGTGCGCAGTTCGCGAAAGTTTTGGGCGGAAGCGCGATCGCGGGAGATGCCGGGCGGCAGGGGAAAGAACCGTTCCTCGGGCGTTCCATAATGCTTTACGAAGCGCGGCCGTTCTTTCGGCGATACCTCGAGAATGCGAGTGTGGCTTTCGGGGCCGAACACTGCGTGCTCATAGCTGAGATAGATTCGGGCGCGGGCACTGAGCCGATAAAGCCAGGACTTCTCTTCCCGGGCCTTGCTGGCAAAGCAGGAATCCGCAGCGTAATAGGCATCCAGCCCGGGAAACTTGTTGAAACCCACCACTAGATCCTGGGGATGCTGACACAGCCAGACGGTAAAGGCGCGGCAGAATTGCTGCATCTGGCCGCCGTTGCCGCGCAGCCGGTCCAGCCCGGCAAGAGGCAACTCCACGACCGCAAAGCGCCCATCGGGCTCCGCGTTCCAGCGGCTGCACACGATGGTTACGCGGTGGCCGCGCTCCGCACAGGCCCGGGCGATGGCGAGCATGTTGCGTTGCATGCCACCGTAGGGGATGTGCTTGAACAGAACGAAGGCAAAGTTCATGGCGCCCGCTTCGCGCTCGGGGGCGGCATCTGCCCCCGCTCATTGCCTTCCGTGCCGGCGTCTAGCACCGAACGGCGCAGGGTTGAATACACCGTTTCGGGAATCAGACCCGCCAGTGCATGTTTGTCCGACTGATCGCAGAGATGAAACTGGTTGTCGCCGTAGGTACCGACCAGGGCTGGATCCGTAGGCCCATAAAGAGTGAGCGTCGGGATGTTCAGGGCAGCACTGAGGTGAGCCAGCCCGGTATCCACCGCGACTACGGCAGCCGCTTGTGCGAGCACACAGGCGACTCCATGGAGATTCAGCCTGGGCAGTACTTCCACGCCTTCGATGCCTGCCGCAATTCGCTTCGCGCGCTCCCGTTCCTCGTCGCTGCCCCAGGGCAGACGGATCCGGTAGCCGTCGGCGGCCAGGCGCTCAGCCAGGCCGCGCCAGTGGCTCTCGGGATAAAGCTTCTCCGCGCGGGCGGTTGCGTGAAGGAAGACAATGCTCGCGGGCTCCTGCGCGGAGCCACAAAAGCGCTGCCGATCGATGTTGTAGTTGCCCCGTATCGAAGGCAGCTCGTAGTTCAGAGCCTGGGCGAACAGCAGGCGGATGCGCTCTACCGCGTGCATGTTCTTCGGTACCGGGTAGCGCTGACGATAGAAGAAGGTCGCAAAGGACTCGCGGGCGGACTGTTTGTCCATTCCGGCAACCGGCGCCTTGAGCAGGCTGCCCAGCCAGGCGCTTTTCAGAAGACCCTGGCAGTCAATCACCAGGTCATAATGGTGCTTGCGCAACTGGGTTTTGAATTGCCGCCATTCCGTCGAGTTTTTGGTTCGGAACAGGTGCTTGCGCCAGCGCCGGATCGCGACCGGAATGACGTGGTCCACGGCTGGATGCCAGCTCGGGATCTCCGCAAACGCTTCTTCCACCACCCAGTCGAAGACAACGTTGGGGAGGGCGCGACGGGCGTCCGTCAGTGCGGGTAGCGCGTGAATGACGTCACCCATGGAAGAGGTTTTGATAACTAGAACGCGCATATCTCGCTTATGTGCTGGTCAAATGGTCTCGATTTGTTGGGTTACGGCCTTCGGCCCAACCCAATCTACAGTAGCCATGTGGTAGGTTGGGTTAGCGAAGCGTAACCCAACGTTCACCGAGCCGGCCCGAGAGAATCACTCAATTCCCTGACCGCCACCCGTTTTTGCTGCTCCAAAAGGCGCTCCAAACCGGCCAGAACTTTCTTGGGCTCCAGGTCTTCCAGACATTTCAGGTGTCCCAGGGGGCACTCCCGCTTGAAACAAGGGCCGCATTCTACAGGAATCGATTCGATAACAACCTGCTCCCCCAGGGGCGGAGTAAACGCGGGGGATGTTGATCCGTATACGGCCACCAGCGGTCGGCCCAGTGCCGCAGCCACGTGCATCAGGCCCGAATCGTTGCTGACCACGGCGTCGGCGGCGGAGAGCAGATCGATGGCGTCCGCCAGCGCCGTGGTGCCGGCCAGGTTATGGCACTGGGGCCGCGCGTCTTCCGGCAGGGCGGCAATGATGGCTTGAGCCACCGCGCGGTCCTTTTGGGAGCCCATGATCCACACCTGCCACCCGGCGCGAATCCGCTCCTCGGCTACCGCCGCGTAGTGGCGTTCGGGCCAGCGCTTGGCCGGCCCGAACTCGGCACCGGGGCAGAGCGCCAGCACCGGATGCATGCGGTCCAGGCCGAAGTGACTGAGAAGTTCGGGGATGCGCTGGCTGTCCGCCGTCAATTTCGGGATGGGAAGGGACTCTGGGAGCGGGGCGCCCGGGGAATGGGCCAGTGCCACAAAGCGTTCCACCATCAGGGGATAGTCGGGTTTGTTCAGCGGGCGAATGTCGTTGAGCAGCCCGTAACGCATCTCCCCTCGCCAGCCGGTGCGAACCGGAATACCGGCAAACCAGGGGATGAGGGCCGATTTCAGGGAATTGGGCAGAACGATGGCGCGCTGGAATCGGCCCCGCAAACTCTGCGCAAATCTCCGCCGGGCCCCGATCTGCAAATCACCATGGCCGAACGGCAGGTCCAAACTGCCGCTGACTTCGGGCATACGGTCCAGCAGTGGACGGGTCCAGGCGGGCGCCAGCACGTGAATTCCGGCGTCCGGGTCCTGCTGTTTGAGGGCCTGAAACAAAGATTGCGCCATCACCATGTCACCAACCCAGGATGGGCCGACAATCAGGATCTGTTGGGCTTGGGAGTCCGGCATGAAAGGGCTACTGCTGGTGGAAATGGGCCCGATATTCTACGCGACGAAACGGCGAACGTCGTCGCCGAGGGGGGTCTGGATGCCACAAACGCCCGTTTTTGTGTGCAGCAGGTGGAATTCCGCGATTGCGCGGACCACAACATCGACGTAGCAGCGTAGGTTGGGTTAGCGAAGCGTAACCCAACAATTTACCGGGTAACGTCTGTCGGAAAGTGTTGGGTTACGGCCTGCGGCCTAACCCAACCTACGCCAAGTCGGCAAGTCGAGTCGCCGGCTCAGCCCTTGATTGGATCCAGCCACTCGGGGTGTGTATCCAGATTGCCGCGCACCGCATCGAAATACAGGGTCTGCAGCTTTTCGGTGATCGGCCCTCGGCGACCCTCGCCAATGGTACGGCCGTCAAGGCTGCAAATCGGCAGGACTTCGGCAGCGGTGCCGGTAAAGAAGGCTTCATCGGCAACGTACACTTCGTCGCGGGTGATGCGCTTCTCGTGGATGGTGTAGCCACAGTCCGCCGCCAGCTGAAATACCGTATTGCGGGTGATGCCGTCCAGGCAGGAGGTCAGTTCCGGGGTGTAGATCCGGCCATCGCGAACGATGAAGATGTTCTCGCCGCTGCCTTCCGCCACGTAGCCTTCGTTGTCCAGCAACAGCGCTTCTTCGCAACCGCTTTCCAGAGCCTCGCGCAGGGCGAGCATGGAGTTGATGTAATTGCCGTTCGCCTTGGCCTTGCACATGGTGATATTCACGTGGTGGCGGGTGTAGCTGGAGGTGCGCACCTTGATGCCCTTCTCGCGGGCCTCTGGGCTCATGTAGGAGGGCCACTCCCAGGCGGCAACGATCACATGGGTTTGCAGGTTGTCGGCACGCAGGCCCATTCCCTCGGAGCCCAGAAAGGCCATGGGACGGAGATAACCTTCTTTCAGCCCGTTTTCGCGTACCACGGACTTCTGGGCGGCGTTGAGCTCTTCCTTGCTGAACGGCATCTTCATGCCCAGGATGTGAGCGGAGCGGAACAGGCGATCGGTATGGTCCAGCAGGCGGAAAATGCAGGTGCCGTATTTGCCGGCGTCATAGGCTCGCACACCCTCAAACACCCCCATCCCATAGTGCAGAGTATGAGTCAGCACGTGGACTTTGGCCTCGCGCCAATCCACCAGCTCCCCATCCATCCAGATAACACCATCACGATCCGCAAACGACATTGAAGTCTCCAGATTTACTTTCACGATCACAGTGCTGCCGCGGCACGTCCGGCCCGCAGTCAGCCTGTATTAATAACAGAGCATTCTCGAACTTGCCCTTCGAAAACGGCGGCACGTCCCGTTCAATCCCGTGCTACAGGAGTTTTGCGGGGCGCTTCCAGGCGCGCGGTGAGCGAGCAGTACCGGAAGCGAACCTCAGGGGTGGGCGATCAACAGCCGTTGCCAGTGTCTGACCACGAGGCTGCGTTCCGGCAGAAACCGGTCGCCGGAAACGATGCTCGGCAAACCTTGTAACGCCAGGCGATGCACAGTCGATCGATAGGTTTTGTAGGCTTCGATGAGTTGGTCCGCTTCGTCCGGGGTCACCAGACCAGCCTCGGCAAGACAGCCGAGGATGCGAATGTTATCTGTGTATCTTGTCAGCGCCGGGTGTAGATGCGCCCAAGCCAAGACAGCATATTGAACCATAAATTCAATATCGACAATACCGCCTGCGTCCTGCTTGATATGAAACCGGGGCTCCTGATGGCGGGGCTGGCTTTCGCTTCCCAGGTGCCGGCGCATTTTCTCCCGCATATCCACCACTTCCCGCCGGAGCTCGGGCAGATCCCGCTCACGGCAAAGCACCTGCTGGCGAACCTCCTCGAACTCCGCCGCAAGCCCGGCGCCCCCGGCTACCACCCGCGCCCGAACCAATGCCTGATGCTCCCAGGTCCACGCATCCTTCTCCTGGTAATGAGCGAATGCGGCAAGGGTGCTGACCAGCAATCCGGAGTTGCCCGAGGGGCGCAGGCGCATGTCGATGTCGTAAAGCTGACCGGAAAGAGTCTGGGCGTTGAGGATGTGAATGATTTTCTGGCCCAGACGCATGAAGAAGGTGCCGTTGTCGATTTCCCGGGGGCCTTCCGTGCCGAGGTGGGGGTCGGCCCGGTGCACAAACACCAGGTCCAGGTCCGAGCCGTGGCCGAGCTCGATGCCGCCGAGCTTCCCGTAACCCACAATGACGAAGTCGCCAGTCTGGCTGTCCACAGAGCAGGTCCCCCCGTCCGCCCGGCGGGGGCGCCCGTAGCGGGCAATCATTTGCTGCCAGGCCAGTTCCAGCACATGCTCGAGAATGACCTCCGCCAGAAAGGTCAGGTAGTCACTCACCTTCATCAAGGGCAGCAGATCGGTCACCTCACAGGCGGCTACCCGCAGGGCGTGAGACATGCGGAAGTACCGCAGCGCCTCCATGTGACCCTCCAGGTCCTCCCAGCTCAGGCGCAGGGTATCCCGGCGCAGTTCGTCCCGCAGTGTGGGAACGTCGGGAAGCGTATAGAGCGTGCGGCTGTCCAGCAGCTCGTCCAGCAGTACCGGGTGACTGCGAAGCTCCCCGGCAATCCAGGGGCTGGCGGAGCAGAGCTTGAGAAGCTGCTTGCGCGCCGAAGGGTTTTCAAGCAGCAACACAATATAGGCACTGCGGCGGGCCACCGCCTCAATCACGCCGCACACACGCTCCAGCGTCGGGACGGGATTTTCCACCTCGCCCAGTTCCGACAGCAGTGCCGGCATCAGGTGATCCAGGCGGTCCCGGGCGGTGGCCTGCATCGCCAGGACGTAGCGGCTCTCGCGCAAGTTGTTGAGGGTGCCCAGTATGGCGGTGGGGTCGGGAACCCCCTGGGTGTGGAGGAAGTCGCGAGCCGCTTCGTCGATCAGACTGTTCTGCCAGATCAGGTGCCATCCGTCGTCTTCGCGGGTTTCCCCGCTTTTCTCCTCCGGCTCCGCAATAAGCTCCCGGAACTGGGCGCTGACCGCATGCCGGTGGCGCTGCAACTCGGCCGCGAAGTCGTCCCAGCCATCAAAACCCATCACCCAGGCCAGACGGGCCTGACCGTCCCCGTCGGGAGGCAGCTGTTGGGTTTGCCGGTCCTGCCAGCCCTGCAGGGCGTGTTCGGTATCGCGCAGGAACACATAGGCTTCCGCCAGCCGGTCGGCCACCGCGGGCGGGAGACAGGCGGTTTCCACCAGGAGGGGCAAAACCCTGAGCAAACGACGCTCCTGGAGGCGCGTATCGCGGCCGCCGCGGATCAGCTGGAAGACCTGAACGATGAACTCGATCTCGCGAATCCCGCCAGCGCCCAGCTTGACGTCGTCCTGCAGCCCTTTGCGGGACACCTCTCGCGTGATCAGCTGCTTCATGGCCCGCATGGCGTCAATGGCGGAAAAGTCCAGATAACGGCGGAAGGTGAATGGCTGCAGCAGGGACATCAGCTCCGCCGCCGGGTCCCGATTGGGCGGATGAACCGGAGATGGCAATGCTTCAGCGGCAAGCGTGTCGAGGAGCGCAGGGGGCGTGGCGGCGATCACCCGCGCCTTGATCATGGCATAGCGTTCCCATTCGCGTCCCTGGGTCTGGTAGTAGGTTTCCAGTCCGTCGAAGCTCATGGCCAGTGAACCACTGGAGCCATAGGGACGCAGACGCATGTCGACTCGAAAAACAAAACCGTGCGCGGTAACCGCATCCAGGGATTTGATCAGCCGCTGACCCAGCCGGGTAAAGAATTCCTGGTTGCTGAGGGTTTGCCGCCCGCCTGCGGTCTCCCCTGTTTCGGGGTAGGCGAATATCAGGTCAATGTCGGACGAGACATTGAGCTCCCCGGCGCCCAGCTTGCCCATGCCCAGTACCAGCATGGGCTGCGGCGACTCGCTCGCGACCCCGAGAGGAAGGCCAAAGCGCCGGCTCAGTGCAGCGTAGTGGTAGTCCATGGCCTCCTGTACGGCGGCGGCGGCAAAGACGCTGAGTTCGCCGGTGGTTTCTTCAAGGCCAGCGCGGCGATTCAGGTCCCGCCAGACGATTCGCACCATGAACTTGCGGCGGAACTCGCGCAGGGAACGGTCGAAGTGTTCGTCGCTGTCGCGCTGGAGGCTCTGGTCGAGATGGCCTTTGATCCGGCTCCCGTCCCAGGCGGTGAGAAACTCAAGCTCATCGTTTTCGAGCCAGCGAATAAAGGTGTCCGGATCAGCGAGAAGCTGCCCGGCAATGAATTCGCTCCCCACGATCGCCCGGCAGGCCTGCTCGCGAAGTTCGGCCCGGCTGGAGAGAAGCTCGTCGAGATTATGCTGCGCCTCCGGCGACGCGCTGCTTTGCCATTGCAGGACAAAGCGCTCAGCCTGGCGGACGAGGGGCTCGGGCAGGTTCCTGGTGTCGAACATGAATAGGCTGATCGCTGGGGGATGGGGTCAGCTGATGGTATCAGGCGGCGGAGCTACTCGCATCACTTCCTCGATGGTGGTCAGTCCGGCTGCCACCTTTTGCGCCCCCGCAAGCCGCAGCGTGCGCATGCCTTCTTTCATTCCCTGCTTGCGCAGCAGTTGGGGCTCGCAGCGGTCGCCGATCAGCTCCATCACGCCGTCCGAAATGGGCAGCATTTCGTAGAGCCCCTGGCGACCGAGATAGCCCGTGTTGCGACATTCGAGGCAGCCCACTGGCTTGGAGATCTTTCGCGGTCCGGGCGCCCGCCACGGCTTGACCAACTCCTGCCAGGCAGCATCATCCAGGGGCGCATCCTCCTTGCAATGGGGGCAGAGAGTGCGCACAAGGCGCTGGGCCACCACGCCCAGCAGGGTGGATTTGATCAGGTAACCGGGGACGCCCAGGTCCAGCAGACGGGTGATGGATGTGGGTGCGTCGTTGGTGTGGAGAGTGGAGAGCACCAGGTGCCCGGTCAGGGCCGCCTGAATGGCCATCTGCGCGGTTTCCAGGTCCCGGATTTCACCCACCATGATGATGTCGGGATCCTGGCGCATGAGCGTACGGACCCCGGCGGCGAAATCCAGACCGATCTGGTGCTGCACCTGGGTCTGGTTGAAGGCTTCCTCCACCATTTCGATGGGGTCCTCGATGGTGCTGACATTCACCTCGGCGGTGGCGAGCTGTTTGAGCGTGGAATAGAGCGTTGTGGTTTTACCGGAGCCGGTGGGGCCCGTCACCAGGACAATGCCGTTGGGCCGCTTGACCATGGACTGCCAGCGGGCATGGTCGTCCCCGGTGAGCCCGAGCTCCGCAAAGGTTCGCAGCAACACGTCGGGA
The DNA here is from genome assembly GCF_054401055.1 of Gilvimarinus sp. F26214L. NCBI lineage: Bacteria > Pseudomonadati > Pseudomonadota > Gammaproteobacteria > Cellvibrionales > Cellvibrionaceae > Gilvimarinus > Gilvimarinus sp. F26214L. Next base: position 53,584 of record NZ_JBTIYG010000017.1, read on the forward strand.
TCGAAGATCCGCATGACCAGCTTCTCGCCAAAGGCGGTCGGCAGTGTGGACAGTCGAAGCTCCACCTCGCTGCCATCCGCCCGCTTGGTCTTGACTCGACCGTCCTGGGGCTTTCGCTTTTCGGCCACGTTCATGCGGCCCAGGATCTTGATGCGGCTGGTGACCGCGTTACTTACCGAGGCGGGAAATTCGTAAACCTGATGCAAAACCCCGTCAATGCGGAAGCGGACCTTGCCCACCTCGCGGCGCGGCTCCAGATGGATATCACTGGCCCGCTGATCGAAGGCATATTGGAGCAGCCAGTCCACGATGTTGACGATGTGGGCGTCGTTTGCCTCCGGGTCGCTCATGTTGCCCAACTCAAGCAGCTGCTCGAAGTTGGTCACATTGCTGCCCCCAGTCAGGCCGGTCGCTCCGGAAACTGAGCGGGACAGGCTGTAGAACTCCACCAGGAAGCGCTCGATATCGGCCGGATTGGCAAACACCCGTCGCACGGATTTTTGTGCGGTGTGCTCCAGCTGCGGCTCCCAGCCACTGACGAAGGGCTGGGTGGTGGCAACCACCACTTCTTCGTTATCCACTTCCACGCAGAGGATGCCGTGGCGCTTCGCGAATGCGTAGGACATGACCTCGGTGACCTTGGCCACCTTGATCTTGAGCGGATCGATGTGAAACAGGGGCAGCCCCGCTGCCTCGGCCAGCCATTCACTGAGGCTGTCCAGATCCAGGGTTTTGCCGGGGCGGGCGCGGTCGGCCAGTTGCTGGCCGGCCACATAAACGAGGGGATGCAGGGCCGCCTGCTCGCGAGTCCGCACCGTGCCGGTGAGGCTGTTGGCGTCCTCCTGGCTGATGCGGCCATCGCGGACCAGATCATTGAGAAGACCACGCAAGTCCAGGACGCGGTCGGGGGCTGCGGTTTCCGCCATGGTTGAACCTTTTTGTTTGCTTGGTGCAGAGCGGGCTGCGCGACGTCCCGCCTGATGCGGCTGACTCCCGGCTACCGGGACTCCCGATTGTAGCCGCAATAAACCACGAGCAGTACCAGCGTACTCCGGATTCAGGCGGTGCTGCGCAAAATGGCAGCCAAACGGGCCTGTTTTTGTCATAATGCGCGCCCAGCCAGCTACTGGCGCTAACGCAGCTACGGACACAGCAGGAATCTGTTATGGCCATGAGTAATCCTTTCTCCAGTCTGTTTGGCCGCTCACCGATCAAACCCATGCAGGACCATATGACAGTGGCCTGCGCGACGGCCGATGAGCTGGTCCCCTTCTTCAAGGCCGTTGTGGACGGCAACTGGGATCACGCTTCCACGATTCAGCAAAAAATTGCCGAACGGGAAAACGAAGCGGACGCGCTGAAAAAGAACCTGCGCCTGCATCTGCCCAAGAGCCTGTTCCTCCCGGTGCCGCGCACGGACCTTCTGGAACTGCTCTCCATGCAGGATGCAATCGCCAACTGCGCCCGCGACATCGCCGGCATCATGCTGGGTCGCAAGATGTCCATTCCGTCCTCCATTCAGCCCGATATGCTCGAGTTCGTGCAATCCGCCGTGGACGCCGCCAACCAGGCTCTGAAGGCGATCAACGAGCTGGATGAGTTGCTGGAGACCGGCTTCAGCGGTCGCGAGCTGAAGGTTGTGGAAAATCTCATTGAGGAGCTGGACAAGCGTGAACACCGGGCGGACGAGCTGGAGGTGGAGATCCGGGCCGCCCTGTTCGCGATCGAGGACGAGCTGCCGCCGGTGGACGTGATGTTCCTCTATCGGGTCATTGAATGGATTGGTGAATTGTCCAACCGCGCGCAGCGGGTGGGTAGTCGTTTACAGTTGTTGCTGGCCCGCTAACCGCGGGCTTTTTGTAGTTTTAGTCTTTCCAGGTGGTAATTGGGGGTAAGCGATGGCGGTGATTGCCGAACACGGCACTCTACTTTTGGTGCTGGCCTGCTTTTTTGGCGTATTCATGGCCTGGGGGGTCGGCGCCAACGACGTCGCCAACGCAATGGGCACCTCGGTAGGCTCCCGCGCACTGACCATTCGCCAGGCGATCATCGTCGCCATGGTTTTCGAATTCCTCGGGGCCTACCTTGCAGGGGGCGAGGTCACCTCGACGATTCGCAAGGGCATTATCGACCCGCAGATGCTGAGCGACAGCCCCGAACTGCTGGTGTACGGCATGCTTTCCGCCTTGCTGGCCGCGGCCACCTGGCTGCTGGTGGCCAGTTTGCGCGGCTGGCCGGTCTCCACCACCCACTCCATCGTTGGGGCCATCGTGGGCTTCGCCGCCGTAGGCGTGGGGGTGAACTCCGTGGATTGGGGGCGGGTCGGCAGCATCGTTGCCAGCTGGGTGGTGTCCCCGCTGCTGGCCGGGAGCATTTCCTACGGACTCTTTCGCAGTGTTCAGATTCTGATACTCAACACCGATACCCCGTTCCAGAACGCCAAACGCTACATCCCTGTTTACATGTTCGCGGTCGGCTTCCTGATCTCCATGGTCACCGTGCTCAAAGGCCTCAAGCACGTCTTCGCGGACGCGGGCCTCGAACTGAGCTTCTGGGAATCCGCGCTGTACTCAGTGGTCGCCGGTTTGCTGGTGGCCGGGCTCGGCAGCCTGCTGCTGCGCCGAATCCGGGAAGAGGACACCCCCAGCTCGGGCAATCGCTTCGCCGGTGTCGAGCGCGTCTTCGCGGTGCTGATGATCTTCACCGCCTGCGCCATGGCTTTCGCTCACGGCTCCAACGATGTGGCCAACGCGGTGGGTCCACTGGCGGCGGTTTACAACGTGGTCAGCAGCGGCGGCCTGGTGGGCCAGAGCGCGGTGATGCCAAGCTGGGTTCTGCTGCTTGGCGGGATCGGCATCGTTGCCGGCCTGGGCACCTACGGCTACAAGGTCATCGCCACCATCGGCAAAAAGATTACTGAACTCACGCCGAGCCGGGGCTTCGCCGCCGAGCTTGGCGCAGCAGGCACGGTGGTGCTCGCGTCTGGGACCGGACTGCCCGTGTCCACCACCCACACCCTGGTCGGCGCGATCCTGGGGGTCGGTCTCGCGCGGGGCATCGGCGCTCTGAACCTGGGGGTGATCGGCACCATTTTCATGTCCTGGATCATCACGCTGCCGGTCGGTGCGGTTCTGGCGGTGGTGTTCTTTTATCTGTTTCAGGGAATATTCTCCTGAAACAGCGGGATATGAGCTGGGACGGGCTGGCCAATCGATGCTAATCTGCTCTCACCATTCACTTCGCTGCCAACGACCCGACCGTGCCCGCAAAACAGGAAAGCTTTCTACAATGGTTCCGCAACGCCTCGCCGTACATCAACGCGCATCGGGGCAGGACCTTTGTGCTCATGTTGCCGGGGCAGTGTTTCCAGGATGGCAATTTTCAGCACGTCGTCAATGACATCGCCCTTCTGAACAGCTTGGGCATCCGGCTGGTGCTGGTCCACGGTGCCCGCCCGCAGATCGACACACACCTGGCGAAGTGCGATTTTCACAGCAGCTTTCATCGCGGATTGCGCATCACGGAAAGCGGGCATATGCCTGCGATTACGCGAGCCGTGGGCGAACTGCGGGTCGAGATCGAAGCGGCTTTGTCCGCGGGCCTCCCCAATTCCCCTCTGCAGGGCGCCCACATTCAGACGGTTGCCGGCAACTTTGTCACCGCCATGCCCCAGGGCGTGATTGACGGAGTGGATCTTCAATACACGGGTACGGTACGCCGAATCAACGGCAAGGCGATCAGCACCGCCCTGGACCACGGTGCCGTGGTACTCGTCTCCAATCTCGGCTACTCCCTCACCGGAGAAATCTTTAATCTCTGTTACAACGAGGTGGCCACCCACATCGCTGCCAGCCTGAAGGCGGACAAGCTCATTGCCTTTACGGATACTCGCGGCGTGGTGGATGAGAAGGGGCAATTGCAGCGGGAATTCACGCTGCGCGACTGCGAGCGTCACCTCCGGGAAGAAATCGAAGGGGACTCCATACTGCGCCTGGGGCTGACAGCCTGCTACGAGGCCTGCCGGGCCGGGGTTCCCCGCGCCCACCTGATCAGCTATCAGATCGATGGCGCGTTGCTGGAGGAACTGTTCAGCCGCGACGGTGCCGGCACCATGATTCACAGCGACAGCTACGAGACTTTGCGCCAGGCCACCATTGAAGACGTCGGGGGCATATTGGAACTGCTCGAGCCTCTGGAGCGGCAGGGCACGCTGGTGCGACGCTCCCGGGAGCTGCTTGAAACCGAAATCCACCGCTTCCGGGTCATAGAGAAGGACGGCGCCATCATCGCCTGTGCTGCTCTTTACCCCTTTGAAGACCGAATGGCAGAGCTCGCCGCGGTGGCCACCCGGGGAGACTATCGGAACCAGGGGCGTGGCGCCCTGCTGCTGAAGAATATTGAGCAGCTCGCGCGACAGCAGGGCATCCGCAAACTGTTCCTGCTCACCACGCAAACGGCTCACTGGTTTATCGAGCAGGGTTTCGAACCGGCTCAGGTGGCCAGTCTTCCCGAGCAGCGACAACACCTGTACAACTATCAGCGCAACTCCAAGGTGTTCGTGAAGCATCTGTCCGATGGGCTTAGCCGCTCAGGTCCCGCCTGACAGCGAGCCACGCCACTTTCTGTTATTCTTGTTGGTCTTCCCTCCGCGCTTTCATTGCAAGACTCCCTCGAGGTGACCTATGCCCGCTTACCGTTCACGTACTTCCACCTCCGGACGCAACATGGCCGGCGCGCGCGCCCTGTGGCGAGCCACCGGGATGAAGGACGATGACTTTCAGAAGCCCATCATTGCCATCGCCAACTCCTTCACCCAGTTCGTGCCAGGCCACGTGCATCTCAAGGATATGGGTCAACTGGTGGCGCGGGAGATTGAAAAAGCGGGTGGGGTAGCGAAGGAGTTCAACACCATCGCCGTGGACGATGGCATTGCCATGGGCCATGACGGAATGCTCTACAGTTTGCCGTCCCGCGACATCATCGCCGACTCGGTCGAGTACATGGTGAATGCTCACTGCGCCGACGCTTTGGTCTGCATCTCCAACTGCGACAAGATCACCCCGGGGATGCTTAACGCCGCAATGCGGCTGAACATCCCCACGGTTTTTGTTTCCGGCGGCCCCATGGAAGCGGGCAAAACCAAGCTCTCCAGCCACGGCCTGGACCTGGTGGATGCCATGGTGATCGCGGCCGATGATTCGGCCAGCGACGAAACCGTGGAGGAGTATGAGCGCTCTGCATGCCCGACCTGCGGCTCCTGCTCAGGAATGTTTACGGCCAATTCCATGAACTGTCTGACCGAGGCTCTGGGACTGTCCTTGCCCGGCAACGGGTCGTTGCTCGCCACCCATGCGGATCGGCGGGAGCTTTTCCTGGAAGCGGGGCGCACCATCGTGCAGTTGGCCAGGCGTTATTACGAGCGGGACGACGAGAGTGTTCTGCCCCGCGCTATCGCGAGCGTGAAAGCGTTTGAGAATGCCATGGCCCTGGACATCGCCATGGGCGGCTCGACAAACACCATTCTGCACCTGCTTGCAGCGGCCCAGGAAGGTGAAGTGAAGTTCGACCTCGCGGACATCGACCGCATGTCCCGGCAAATCCCTCAACTGTGCAAGGTCGCCCCGAGCACCCCGAACTACCACATGGAGGATGTGCATCGCGCCGGCGGGGTTATGGCCATTCTGGGCGAGCTGAACCGGGGCGGACTGCTGCACAACGAACTTCCCACCGTACACAGCCGGACACTCGCCGAAGCACTGCAAAAGTGGGACATTGCCGTTAACGATGACCCGGACGTAAGCCGCTTTTATCAGGCGGGCCCGGCAGGCATTCCGACCCAGGAAGCCTTCAGCCAGGACACCCGCTGGCCAAGCCTGGACCGTGATCGGGAGCAAGGCTGTATTCGCAACGTGGAGCACGCCTATACGGCTGAAGGTGGGCTTGCGGTTCTAACCGGCAACATCGCACCCAGTGGTTGCGTGGTCAAAACAGCGGGCGTGGACGAAAGCATCTGGTTGTTCGAAGGCCCCGCCAGGGTCGTGGAAAGCCAGGACGACGCCGTGCGGGCCATCCTCGAAGGCGAAGTGAAGTCGGGCGAGGTGGTGATCGTGCGCTATGAAGGGCCGAAGGGCGGACCGGGCATGCAGGAAATGCTCTACCCCACCAGTTACCTTAAATCAAAAGGGCTGGGTGCGAGCTGCGCCCTGCTGACGGATGGCCGTTTTTCCGGTGGCACGTCGGGCCTGTCCATTGGCCACGTTTCCCCTGAGGCCGCGGCCGGCGGCAACATCGCCCTGGTGGAGAATGGGGACATCATCCGCATCGACATTCCCGGTCGCCGCATCGAAGTTCGCATCAGCGACGAGGAGCTGGAAAGCCGCCGGGCAGCGATGGAAGCCAAGGGAGACCAGGCCTGGAAGCCCGCCAAACCGCGACCGCGGAAGGTCAGTGCGGCACTCAAGGCTTATGCGATGCTGGCCACCAGTGCGGACCGGGGCGCAGTGCGTGATCTCAGCAAATTGGACTGAGGGCTGTAGTCCTTGAGACTCGCTCCGCCGAATCGAACGGAGTTCGATGCCTTCACCACGCGCCGCTGAAAGGCGATCCCGTGGAGTGATTGATCGGCGGCGCTCAGGGCAAACGACGAGATGGCGCATTTCACGGGCACAAAAAAAGGGCTGAATAATTCAGCCCTTTTTTGTGCCCGCCTTGGAGGTCAGGCGCTTTCCTGCAGCTTGGCGACTCGCGCTTGCTCGCTCTCCACCAGTCGTATCCAGGTATTAGCCTGCTGCGCGACGGACTTGTCCTTGCGCGCTTCCCGAAATGACTTGAGGGCGTCCTCGTACTTCTCCAGATTGAACAGGGACATGCCCATGTAGAGATGTACGTTGGCGGGCTTTTTCAAACCCTTCTTGTTGAGGGCCTCTCGACCCGCATCAACTGCCTTCTGGTAATCGTCGATGGACAGGTACAGCTGGGAAAGACGCGCAAACAGCTCACCGTCATCGGACTTGCTTGCAGCCTCTGCCAGCACGGGAATGGACTTGTCCATCTCCTTCGCCAGGCTCCAGGCACCGGCCAGAAGCTCCAGGTTCTTGCTGGTCTTTTCGACCTTCCCTTCTTCGACTCCCTTATCGAGAATCTTGGCGCCCTTGTAGGGATACTCCTGCTCAAGATACAGACTTGCCAGAAGTCGCAGCTCCTTCTCTTCCTGGAGGCCGTCCATCTGGTAGATGGTGTCATAGGCATGGAGTTGATCAAGCGGACGCCCTGAGACGCCGTAGACCGAAGCAAGTGTGCGCCAGTGATTCAGCTTGGGATAGTGACGCACCAGCTTTTCGAGAACACTGATGACCTTGGGGTAGTTCTCCTTGCCGTGATACAGGGACATCTGGTACTGGTACAGCCCTTCCGGCGGAATCCGGTCCGAGTCCTCGTACATCTGGACCGCTTTGTCGATATTCGGAAGCGACTTGTCCAGATTCTCGGCCATGTAATAGGCCTGGCCAAGCTTGTAGTAGTGGTCCGCACCGACGATTTCGGAGCGGGCGATGTACTGTTCCAGCAGGCGGATAGCGTTGTCGTAGTTTTCCGTCGCCAGGTAAAGCTGGGCAAGATAGTAGGAGACGTTCAGCATGTTCGCTTCAGGAACACTCTCCGTCTGTACATAGCGCTCGTAGTATTCGATGGCTTTTTCGTACTGTTCAAGCTGTACGTAAATACCACCCATCATGTTCCACAACTGAGCCTGCTCGTACTCGTTCCAGCGACTGGAATCGATGGCCTGCGCTTCACGCAGCGCCCCTTGCAGATCCGGCTTGGCGCCTTCCTCTTCCGGGTTGAGCAGTTCGCTCACGCGAGCCAGCCTTTTGTTGACCGACTCTGAAATTGCCATGGCGCGGCGGGTTCGGCGCTTCGGCTTGTCATCGTCCTGCGCCTGGGCCTGGGCCCAGCTCACCTGTACACCCTGGCCGGAGACAGACACGCTATCGATGGGGACAAGCAGAAACGCCGGGACCGCAAACAGCGCGCCCGTTACAAGCGAACGCGCGATTGAAGTCTTCTTAGCCATAGTCCACCTCAACTAGATCGTACGGGCCGGCCGGACATTTAGGCGGGCACGACCTGTACGCTGACTTAATTGTCCAGCTTGAAGGTCAGCTGGGTTTGCACACCGGGTACCTCGACGGGAGTTCCGTCCACGACCCGAGGCTTGAACTTCCACTTCATGACCGCGCGCTCTGCCGCCCGGTTGAAGATGCTTGAAGGTTCCGACTCCACAACCATCGGATCCCGGACCGAGCCGTTGGTGGTTACCGTGAACTCCACAATAACGTAGCCCTCGATACCCCGGCTCGCGGCACGGGTCGGATAGATGGGCTCAACACGCACGATCGGAAGATATTCTCCGTCGTCGAAGCTCGTCACGTTGATTTCGCCCACGGCCGAGTCCACGGTCGGAGTCGCAACGCTCACCGACTCCTGGGCAACGTCCGGGGTGTCGAAGTCCGGCTCCGGCATATCGGGCTCCGGCTCCGGCTTCTCGGGCTTCTCGGGCTTTTCCTGATCGTACTGGGTTTCGATATCCCGCTGAGGCATGTTGAAGTCGGCCAGTTTGCGACGTTCCGTCTCGTCTGGCGCATCCCATTCTCTGTCGACCAGCTTGAACATCACCACAATGAGAACTGCGGTGGTGATCGCGCCCAACAGACCGGCGGTGATCAGTCGCGTAACGTTCATAGCAAATTAACTCTCGTCCGTCGCAATGGAGACATCGTACAAGCCCAACTCTCGGGCGGCGTCGGCCACAGCGGTGAGTGTCTTGACGTTGGCTTCATTGTCGGCCTGAATCACCAAGCCCCCTTCGGGGTTCTCGGCGCGCATACGCTCGATAACGGATTTGACCGCTCGAACATCCACACGACGCTTGTCGATCCAGATTTCGTTATTCGCGTTAATCGCGACGAGGATGCTGACGTTCTCTTTCGGCTGGGCCGTCGTCGCATCCGGCCGGTTGACCTCGATGCCGGCCTCTTTGATGAATACGGAGGTCACGATAAAGAAGATCAGCATGATGAACACGACGTCCAGCATGGGCGTCAGGTCAACCGAACTTTCCTCTTCCTCTCTTACCTTTCTTCTAGCCATGATGATTCTCTGCAAATGTTTATTCGGGGCGATGATTACTCAAGTAGCTGCACGCAATCGAATTCGCAGTGGCACGATTGCCGGCATCTCAATGGTCCATCGTCAGGTGATCTTCCAGCAGCTGGTTCTCACGTTCCGCCTTTCGCGTCACGTAGGTGTTTCCAAACACCCCCGAGATCGCTGACACCATGCCCGCCAGAGTGGGAATGGTAGCCTTCGATACACCGTCCGCCATGGGCCGCACGTCGCCGCCCCCGGTGAAGCTCAAAACCTGGAACACTTCGATCATGCCGTAAACTGTTCCCAGAAGACCCAGAAGAGGGCAGAGCGCCACACACGTGGCAATCAGGGACGTATTCTGCTCCACCTTCATCTGAACTTCGGACATGAGCTTTTCGCGGATCTTTTGCGCGGTCCAGGACTTGCGTTCGGCACGGCTCTCCCAGTGATCAAGCGCGGTCCGGACATCGCGGCGCAGGGCGCCGCGAAAATACCAGACACGCTCGAAGATCAGGGTCCACATCACGAACGCCAGCGCTGCGATGGCGAGCAGGACGGGCCCGCCCGATGCCATGAAGTCACGAATCGACGCCAATGCTTCCTGTAAAGCGAGCATGGGTCTACCTCCTCTTAGCGCTCTGCGTTCTCGGCGATAATGCCCGCACTTTGCTCATCGATCACGTGCAGGATGCGCTTGGCACGGCCCGCGACGATGGTGTGAATCAGCATGGTGGGGATCGCGACGATCAGACCCAGCATGGTGGTCACAAGCGCTGCAGAGATACCTGCCGCCATGGTGGAGGGATCACCCGTACCGTAGATAGTGATCGCCTGGAAGGTCTGGATCATACCGCCAACCGTACCCAGCAGACCCATGAGCGGTGCGATCATAAAGATCACCTTCAGGAGGTTTAGACCGCTTTCGATGGCCGGGCGTTCCTTGATGATCGCCTCCTCCAGCTTGAGCTCCAGGGACTCGTTGTCGATACCCTTGTTCTCTTGGCCGACCAGCAGGATGCGACCCAGCGGGTTGTTGGTGTTCGGCTCGTCGGAACGAAGCTGAGCCGTCACTTTGCGGCTTACGCCTGAGAGTACCAGCAGACGGAACAGACCAAGCAGCACGGCGAACACACCCAGAGCGGTGATGGCGTAGCCGATTTCCTGACCCTGGTGCCATTGCTCCACGAGGCTCGGCAGGTCAACAATCGCCTGCAGGAAGGAGCCACCCTTGGCGCCGGTGGGGTCGATACCCACACGAACAAAGCCCTCTTCGGCGGACGCCAGCTGAGCGGCAGAGTCCGTGAAGTTACCTGCGGGCTGGCGCGGCAGTTCGGCGATCTGGCCGTCCTGGGTCATGTACAGGTAGTTGCCGCTGGCGGACATCAGGTTGTAGTTACCGACGCGGACCACTTCCTCCTGAACTCGCTCACCATTCGTCTTAAGGACGGTTGCGGGGAACCTGACGATCTTGCCCGCTTCAACAGCTTCACGCTGCATCTCGAACCACAGCTGCTCGATCTCCTCGATTTCCGGGATCTCGGTGGCGCTGTTCATCTTGTTGATGAGGTCGGTCAGGAAGCCGGCACGACCGCTCAGGCCCGGCTGGGCGGAGACGATGCTGCTTTCCAGACGCTGGCGGAGGTCGCCGGCCTGGGAAGTCAGGTGGCCGAACAGTTCATCCAGAGAACCCAGGCGCTGCTGCATTTCCTGGCGCTTCTGGACAACCTGTTGTTCCTGTTGCTCGTAGGTGTCTTCCAGCTGTTCGGCACGACGCTCTTCGTTTGCCAGGGTTTGACGGGCTTCGTTCAGCAGTTCCTGCTGATTGGCCTTGTCGCGTCGGAACTGGGCTTCGCGCTGCTGGTGCTCACGCGTTTCCAGGATGCGGTTTTCTTTCACCATCTCGAGCAGTTGCTCAAGGGATTGAGCCTTCGGCTCCTCCTGAGCAAAAGCTCCAGTGGCAGCGAACAGTCCGACGGCTGAAGCGATCAGACAATGTTTTACGAATTTCATTTTCATTGTACGGCCTCCGGCGCAGCAATCGGTAGTCTCATCATTTCGGGGACGCCACCCTCGGCAACTTTAATGGCTTCGGAAACAGCGTTGGCATATCGGCCCGGCTCGAGCTCGACCCAGGTACGGTTGTCCTGATCCCAAACGCCGGTAAGCTCTTTGTCCTTGGTCTGATATACGAGGGCGATACGACCCACCATCAGCATATTGACCTGCTTGTCGGAACCGCCGATGTTGAGCGTGTCTTCATAAACGAGGCTGTTGCGGCTGTACTCGGATTCGATCTTGTACGCTTCCAGCACCTGGCGGAATTTTTCCGCAACGGTTACGTCAGCGCGATCCTGGACAGCGTGCAGCTGGGCAATTCGCTCCTGACGCTCGTCCTGAAGGAAGGGGATGTCCAGCTCGACGAACTGCTCCAGGGAGTCGAGCATGCGCAGGATAAGCGGCTGCATCTGACGCTCGGTAACGGTGACGCGGTCGATCGACCGCTCCAGCCGCGCCAGTACGTCCTGCTGGTTGGCGATTTGCTTTTCCAGCTGGGCGTTGTAAACACGCAGGCCTTCAATTTCCTTGTTGACGGATTTGAATTCCTGGTAAAGATCGCTGGTTTCTTCCTGCAGCTTGTCGATGCGCTTTTGGGATTGCACACCGGCATTGGTCATGGCCTGACCTTCTTCGAGAATGTTATCGAGCGTCTGGTCCGCCTGCGCAGCGCCGATGAAAGCGCCCACCGACAGCACGGTGGTCAGTGCCACAGCTCTGATTTGTTGCTTCTTCATAGCTCCCCCGATTTGGGTTCTTACAAATTCGGCAAGCGCAAGTGTGACCACTTCGCCATACCGGGTTCCGACAAAAAAGTATAGGTTCTTTGGCGCCAATTAAGAGCGCGACATTTAATAATAGCTGGCGTGAACATTCAATGGTTTGTAAGTGCTTCTTAGTTTCTGTGTAATTAGGTAACAAGCACACCTTATTTGCCATTCCCCAACCCAGCAGTACAGTGTTGGGGCTGACAGTCCATTATCCGGTGTGGCTGGTTAATTACGTCCTGCGAGTGTTACCTATCGTTACCCGCGCTCGGGCGAGTAACGCGATCGAGCACTATGAAGGAGTGGTCGTAGGGGTTGGAGGGGTCGGCTTGATGGTCTTCCCGGCCTACCTCGATCCACTCTTCACGACTGATCTCCGGAAAAAAAGCATCTCCTTCGATCTGGGCATGGATCTGCGTCAAATATAACCGGTGAGCCTGAGGCAGCACTTCCCGGTAGATTTGCGCACCGCCAATAACCATAACCTCTTCGTTTCCATCGATCAACGATAAGTTTCGGGCTCTTTCCAACGCTTCCGGCAGAGTATGAGCGATCTCGACACCACCATCGAACCGCCAGTCAGTTTGACGAGTAACCACAATATTAGTTCTGCCCGGCAACGGCCTGCCGATGGATTCGAAGGTCTTTCGCCCCATGACAATCGGCTTTCCCATTGTCACGTTTTTGAAATATTTCAGGTCGGCCGGTAGGCGCCAGGGCATTTTATTGTCCCGCCCGATTACGCGATTATCCGCCATGGCGACTATCAGAGAAACTTGCATCGGTCCATCTTACAACACTATCCCGGTGACGTTCTGTTTTTTGTTATACGGCGACCGGGGCCTTGATATGGGGATGAGGGTCGTAGCCCTCCAGCTCAAAATCGTCAAACACAAAACTGAAAAGGTCAGTCACCGCCGGGTTCAGCTTCATACGCGCCAGGGGGCGGGGTGTGCGCGCAAGCTGCGTCTCTACCTGGTCCATATGGTTGAGGTAGAGATGCGCATCACCGAGCGTATGGATAAAGTCGCCCGGCTCGAGATCGAGCACCTGAGCCATCATCATCGTCAACAGTGCGTAGGAGGCGATATTGAAAGGCACACCCAGGAAGATATCCGCACTGCGCTGGTAGAGCTGACAGGAAAGCCGGCCTTCGGCCACATAAAACTGAAAGAACGTGTGGCACGGGGCGAGCGCCATACGCCCCGCGCGGACATTATCCTGGGGGCTGATCGACTCATCGGGCAACTGGGCGGGGTTCCACGCGGAAACAATCAGACGCCGGGAGTTGGGGTTGCGGCGAATCTGTTCGACGAGTTGGCGCATCTGATCGATACTCTCGCCATCGGGAGTGGGCCAGGAGCGCCACTGAAATCCGTAGACCGGCCCCAGATCGCCCGAGTCCAGCGCCCATTCATCCCAGATGCTCACACCGTTCTCGCGCAGGTACCGGGTATTGGTATCCCCCTTCAGAAACCAGAGCAGCTCGTGGATGATCGACTTGAGGTGGCACTTTTTGGTGGTAACCAGGGGAAAGCCTTCCCGCAGGTCGAAGCGCATCTGGTAACCGAAAACGCTTCTGGTTCCCGTGCCGGTGCGATCGCCTTTCTCAACCCCGTGGTCGCGCACATGGCGCATCAGTTCCAGATATTGTTTCATTGATTACAAATTCTTCTGCTTGAGATCAGTAACGGAGAGGCCGCGTACGCGGGTTGCGGTAGGTCCAGACCAGCACCCCGGCACCCACCAGGATCATCGGCAGCGAAAGCAGCTGCCCCCGCGTGACCCAGCCAAAAAGATCGAACTGGATGTGGGCATCCGGCTGCCGGGTAAACTCCACAGCGAACCGAAAGCACCCGTACAGGAGTACAAACAGTGCCGCCACTGCTCCGCGTGGCCGCGGTCGGGCTGCATACCAGTACAGGATGACGAAAAGCACCAGACCTTCCAGCGCCGCCTCGTAAAGCTGGGAGGGATGACGGACGAGCCCAAGCTCATCTTTCGGGAATACCATGCCCCAGGGCACGTTTGTCTCCCGTCCCCACAGCTCCTGGCCGATGAAGTTACCGAGCCGCCCAAATCCGAGCCCCGGGGGAACTGCCGGAGCGACGAAGTCCATCAGGTCCAGAAAGTGTATTCTGTGCTTCCGGGCATACAGCCACATCGCCGCAACAACCCCGAGCATGCCGCCGTGGAAGGACATTCCCCCTTCCCATACCTTGAACAGCCACAGCGGGTTGGCGAGAAAGACGTCAAACTGATAGAACAGCACATAGCCGATCCGGCCACCCAGGATCACCCCCAATGCCCCGTAAACGATCAGATCTTCGATCTGTTCTTTGCGAATGGACGTATGCTTCAGACGGCTGCGGCGGACCGCGATCCACCAGGCGGCGGCGAAGCCACAGAGATACGCAATGCCGTACCAGTGCACCTGCAGAGGGCCAAGGGAGAATGCGACGGGATCGATGTCGGGATAGCTCAGCATAGGGGTTTGCCGGTGATCTGTGGACGAGTCAGAGTCAACGCCGCTTAGGGCGTGGCGGGACCAAACGAGCCGGCGATCATACCACTTACAAAAAACAAGATGCCAATAGTCGCATCCGCGGGAGATCAGAACAGTGTGTTTGATACTACTTGCATATAAGGCCCATTCGGAATTGCCCGTGGTGGTAGCGGCCAACCGGGACGAGCGCTACGACCGGCCCAGCCGCCCGGCGGGCTTCTGGCCCGATCACCCCGAACTGCTGGCCGGCATGGACCTGGAGGCGGGAGGGACCTGGCTGGGAATCACCCGCAACGGACGGTTTGCCGCAGTCACCAATTTCCGCGCCGGGCAGCGGCGGGCCGGGACCTTCCGCTCCCGTGGTGAGCTCACGCGGGAGTTCCTCGTTGGCGGCGCATCACCCGCGGACTACGCCCGCGACGTGGTCCGGCGCGGGGCCGATTACCAGGGCTTCAATCTTCTGCTGGGCAACATGGACGAGCTTGTCTATTGCGAGAACCTGAATCACCGCTGGGAGCGGCTGCAGCCGGGCATTTATGGGTTGAGCAACCATCTGCTGGATACGCCCTGGCCAAAAGTGATCAGTGGCAAGAACCGACTCACGCAGGTACTGACCCAGTGGCACAGCTCCAGCCGCGCCGAGACCGGACAGCTGCTGGACATCCTCACGGACCGGAATATTGCGGAAGATGAATTTCTGCCGGATACAGGAGTGGGGCTCGAGGCCGAGCGGCATCTTTCGCCCATCTTCATCGAGGCGGGACAATACGGCACCTGCGCGTCCACCGGGATCATTGTGGACGAAACAGGCCGTACCACTTTTCATGAACGAAGCTTTTACGACCGGGAGCCGCACGAGGAGCTTCATCAGTTCCAGCTTTCCGGTTGAGTGCTGCTCCAACTCAGGCCTGGATTCGCGAAGGGCGCAGCAATCGGGTAATGCCGGCCTGCTGCAGCATCTCCTCGACTGTCGCGTTGATCTCGTCAGCGTCCATCATTCTCATCACCCGCTCCAACAGTTCTTCCGCCTGCACCATGGTGATGCTACGTATGACCGACTTGACCTTGGGCAGGTTGGTGGCGTTCATCGACAGCACGTCGTAGCCCATGGCCGCAAGCAGAATCGCGGCGCCGGGGTCGCCCGCCATTTCGCCACAGATGGTCACCGGCGTCCCCTGGGCATGGGCCTCGGTCACGATAAATTGCAGGGCCCGCAGGACCGCCGGATGGAAGGAGTGGTAGAGGTCCGCGACGCGGGCGTTGTTGCGGTCCACCGCCAGCAGATACTGGGTCAGGTCGTTGCTGCCCACGGACAGAAAGTCGGCCCGGGTGGCCAGCTCCCGCACCTGGTAGACCGCCGCGGGCACTTCCACCATGACGCCGATGGGGGGCAGCTCCAGTTTGTAACCCTCTTCAAGCAGCTCATGGTAGGCGCGGTAGACCAGAGTCTGGGCGACTTGCAGCTCGGAGATGCTGGTGATCATGGGCAGCATGATGCGCAGGTTGTTGAGGCCTTCGCTGGCCTTGAGCATGGCCCGAACCTGTGCGAGGAAGATTTCCGGGTGATCCAGGGTCACGCGGATCCCCCGCCAGCCGAGGAAGGGGTTGTCTTCTTCGATGGGGAAGTAGGGCAGTGACTTGTCGCCGCCGATATCCAGAGTGCGCATGGTAACCGGGTGCGGCGCGAAGGCTTCCAGTTGCTCCCGGTAGATGACCCGCTGCTCCTCCTCGGAGGGGAAGCGATCGCGCAGCAGAAAGGGCACCTCGGTGCGGTAAAGGCCCACACCTTCGGCGCCCCGCTCAAGGGACCGGAATACGTCCGCCATCAGGCCGGTGTTGACCCAGAGAGGAACCCGGTGGTGGTCCAGGGATTCGCAGGGCAAATCCTTGAGGGCTTCAAGCCCCTTGA
This sequence comes from Gilvimarinus sp. F26214L, assembly GCF_054401055.1. NCBI lineage: Bacteria > Pseudomonadati > Pseudomonadota > Gammaproteobacteria > Cellvibrionales > Cellvibrionaceae > Gilvimarinus > Gilvimarinus sp. F26214L. The sequence goes on from NZ_JBTIYG010000017.1 coordinate 69,968, forward strand.
CCAGTTGCTGCTCTTCTTCGTAAATGGCTTCGTAGCGCTTGCGCAGCTCCGGACCGGGATCGCTGTAGACGATGCCGTTGTAGCCATCCACCACCAGTTCCCTGCTATCCAGCTGTTTGTACGGCAGGTCGAGGGCAGCTACGACGGTGGGTACGCCCATGGCGCGGGCGAGAATTGCCACGTGAGAATTATGGGAACCCTTGCGGGACACAAGCCCGGCCAGTTGCCCCTTGGGGACCTCGCCGAGCATGCCGGCGGTCAGCTCTTCCCCCACGAGGATGGAATTCGCGGGGTATACCCGGCTTTCCCGGGACGATTCCTGTAAATGCAGCAAAACCCGGCGCCCCAGATCCCGGACGTCGGCCGCCCGTTCCCGCAGGTAGGCATCATCCATGCTGGAGAAGTTGAGCTCGTGCTCGAGAATCACCTCACTCCAGGCATAGGGTGCGCAGATGCCCTGCTTGATGCGCTCGATCACCTCACCCGCCAGGGATGAGTCGTCCAGCATGCTGATGTAGGCATCGAACAGCGCTTGCTCTTCGCGATTGAGCCGCGATTTCAGCTGCTCACCGAGATCCTTGATCTCGTCCCGGGTGAGCGCAAGGCAGTGCTTGAAAAAGTCCAGCTCGCCCTGTATTTCGTCGACATCGATCACCCGGAAAGGCACCGAATGCAAGTCGGCAATCGGTGTAATGACCACAGCCGTACCCATGGCCACGCCCGGCGCGCCCGCCACTCCACTGAAGCGGGCCTGGCGGGCCTTCTGCCCGATCTGCTCCAGCACGCCGGTCGCCTCGGCGTGGGCAATCACCGCCGCCAGCTGGGCGGACAGGGTTACCAGAAAGGCTTCCTCCCCTTCGTCGAAGCGACGTCGCTCCGACTGCTGCACCACCAGCACCCCCAAAACCACACGGTGATGAATGATGGGTACACCCAGGAAAGCGTTGTAGCACTCTTCCCCTGTTTCGGGAAAATACTGGAAGCTCGGGTGGGACTCTGCGTCCTCCAGGTTGATGGGCTCTTCGCGCATGACGACCCAGCCCACCAGCCCCTCGCGAGGCCCCAGGCGAACCTTGCCCACCGCATTGGGATTGAGGCCGTCGGTGGCCATCAGCAGATACTTGCCGTCGTCGTCGCGCAGATAGACGGAGCACACCTCGGTGGCCATGGCCTCCTTGATGCGGGTGACGATGGTCTCCAGCACCGTCTTCAGGTCCCGGGCGGCGTTGACTTCCTGAACGATGCTGCGGAGGTATTGCAACATGTAGGTCAGCTCCGCCGACCGGTCGAAGAGCGAGCAGGCCGCTCATCTATCGCAGTGACAGGCCCGGCCGGCTCGTCAAGCGCAATGGTTTCCACGCGCTTCTGAAAATTGAAGTAGGGCGCGGCCAGTTCCTTCAGCGCCCGGCGGTACACGTCCCGCTTGAAGGACACCACCTTGTTCAAGGGATACCAATAGCTGACCCAACGCCAGCTATCGAACTCGGCGGTGGTGCAGCGATCGAGGCAGATCCGGTGTTCTTCAGAGGTGTGCCGGAGCAGAAACCATTTCTGCTTCTGGCCAATGCAGAGCGGCTTGGACTGATGCCGAACAAGATGGCGGGGGAGGCGGTAACGCAGCCAACCGCGGGTACAGGCCAGGATGTCTACGTCCGCTTCCTGGAGGCCGACCTCCTCGTAGAGCTCGCGGTAAAGGGCCGCTTCCGGACTCTCGTTGCGCTGGATACCGCCCTGGGGAAACTGCCACGCGTCGTGACCTCCGACGCGGCGAGCCCAGAGAATCTTTCCGCGCGGGTTGGTCAGGATGATTCCCACGTTGGGGCGGAAGCCTTCCGCGTCAATCACAACTCACTCCTCCAAGAATAGGTGGGTTGATCCTGCGGAACCTCCTGTATCGCGTCAGCCTCGCTGGCGATCAGGTGCCGCTGTTGCGGCGAGGGCGGTCGGGCTCGGAGAGGCCCTTCAGCGCTCCTGGCCACAACGGTCCGCGTCCCCTCATCCTTTTCCATGGAGCCGGGATGGACCGATCAAACAGGTTCGAAGGGTTCCTGTATACCACAACCGGGGGCCCTGTGCAGCGGCCCGGGGAGACGAGCGCTGCAATTTTCCCCGGCCGGGGGTTGCCCTCCGGACCCGCAGGAACGGCCGATTTGGCGGAACCTTCGGCAATTTTGACAGCAGGACATCTACATATTTTTCGCGCCAGTGTAAGATGGCCGCCCATCATTGGCTCCATTTGCGCGCCCGGTTCGCGGCGTTGCTTCATCGATGAGATCAGCACATGCCAACAGCAAAGGAGGCGACGTGAGCCTCGTTCTTTTTGACCTCGACAACACCTTGATTGCCGGCGACAGTGACCACCTGTGGGGCGAATTCCTGGTGGAACAGGCGGTGGTGGATGCGGCGGATTACCGGGCGCGAAACGATGAGTTCTACCGGGCTTACCAGCGCGGCGAACTGGACATCCAGGCCTACCTGGCCTTTGCCCTCGCCCCGCTCAGCCGCTTCAGCGGCACCGAGCTCCGGGAACTGCACCGGCAATTTATGCGCGACAAGATCGAGGCCCTGCGTCTGGACAAGGCTCAGGCTCTTATCGGCCGCCATCAGGCAAACGGCGATGTGCTGGCGATCATCACTTCCACCAACCGCTTCGTCACCGAACCCATTGCAACCATGCTGGGCATCGAACACCTGATGGCCACGGAACTGGAGATGGATGGTGACCGCTACACGGGCCGGATCGTCGGTGTGCCCTGTTACCGCGCCGGTAAGATCGACCACCTGGAGAACTGGCTGCGCCGCAACCCCCACGATCTGAGCGGTTGCACCTTCTACAGCGATTCCATCAATGACCTGCCGCTGCTGGAAAAAGTGGACAACCCCGTGGCGGTGGACCCGGACCCCACCCTTGCAGCACTCGCCCGCGAACGGGGCTGGGACATTATCTCCCTGCGGGACGAAATCAGTCAGGAGGCCGGAACATGACCCTGAACACCTGCTCATCCGCAAGGCTCCTGGCCGCGGCGCTTCTGATCACTCTCGGCGTGTCCGGATGTGACAACCAGAGCCGCTCGACGCCCCCCCTGCCGGAACCGGAACCCCTGGTCCTGGAGGACCCGGAGCTCGATCGCGCCACCATCGGCATCTGGTTGCGCGGCGTCGGCATTCTGGACGCGGGCATCGGAGAAGCGCGGGAGCTGGTGACGGCGGTGGAAGCCCTGCTGGAAACCCCAGGGGAAGAGAGCCTGCAAAAGGCACGCAGCGCCTGGCACCGCGCCCACAACGCCTACCTGCAGTACGAGCTGTTTACGGCGCTCGGTGGGAGCAATCCGGGGCTCTTTGGACCCATGGGCGAATACGATTTTGCAGTGGAAGCATGGCCCATCCAGCCGGGCTACCTGGACGCCTATGACGTGTACACCCACAGCGGCATCGTCAACGACGCAGCCATGCCCCTCACCGCCGAGGCCCTGCGACAGCAACACGGTTTCACCGATGCGAGCGACGTGAGCCTGGGCTTTCACGCCCTGGAGTACCTCTTGTGGGGTGAAGACAGTGAGCGGCCAGCCGAGGATTTTGCCCAGGCACAGCCGGATACCGCTCAAGAGAATGCCGGTGTCCGCCCGGTGGACCTGCCCGGCAATCGCCGCCGAACACTCACCGCACTGCTGGCCAACCTGCTGGTGGACGATCTCTCGGCCTTCAAGGAGGCGGTGGAAAACCCCAACGGCCTGCTGCGCCGGAGCTACCTCGCACTGCATTCCGCGAGCCGCCTGGAGCTGCTCCAGAATGCGGCCTATGGGCTACTCAATCATCACCAGAACCTGCTGCAGGCCCAGCTTGAGGGCGAGGGGGAGGCCGTGGGCTCCGACAGCCTGCACCACAGCCCCTTTGCCGGTGGGGCTGCACGCAGCTTCGGCCACACTCTGCACGGATTGGAAGAGCTGCTACTGAAGACAGGGGAAGATGCCTTGGGCCGCTGGACTTTGCCCGAAGGGGAAGAACAGAGTCAGGTGCAGGAATCCCTGGCGCAACTGCGCGGAGAACTGCTGGCGTGGGAGGAGCAGGCCTGGCCTCCGACGGGGGAGCAGGGCGCGGCCATGGCGGCGAGGCTGTCAGAACTGGCAGATCACTTTGAACCTGCAGAAATTCCAGCTCCGGAATGAGGCCGCAGGAAGGCAGAAGCACGAGCGGGCCGGCATAACGCCCGCTTCCCGCTCAAATGGGCCGACCTCATTCCCGCTTCAACCGCGCGGAACGAGGCCAGGTCGCCCGGATCAGTCTTCGTCCTCGATGGACTCCCGATAGCCGTCCGCATCCAGAGCATCGTCCAGTTCGCTTAGATCGCTGGGCTTCACCTTGAAGAACCAGCCATCGTCGAACGGCGAGCTGTTGACCGTCTCCGGAGCCTCTTCCAAAGCTTCGTTCACCGCGACGACTTCGCCGGACACCGGGGAGAAAATGTCGGACGCAGCCTTCACGGACTCCACCACTCCAGCTTCCTCGCCGGCCGTAACCTCGCTGCCCACTTCCGGCGTCTCCACGAACACCACATCACCCAGCGACTCCTGGGCGTGATCCGAGATGCCGATGGTCACCGTGCCGTCGCTTTCCACGCGGGCCCACTCGTGGCTCGGCAAATATTTCAGGTCGCTGCGAAATTCACTCATTACTTGTCCTCGTTATGCAAATTCCCGGGGAGTCGCCCCTCACACCAACGGCTTGCCGTTGCGTACGAAACAGGGCTTGACCACGTCCACTTCCAGTTCCTTCCTGCGCACTTCCACCAGGCAGCGGCCCCCCACGTCGGAGGGGACCCGAGCCAGTGCTATAGAGAGCCCAAGGGTGGGCGAGAAAGTTCCGCTGGTAATCACTCCGGTGGCGTCACTGCCCGGAATGCGAACTACCTGCTCCGCGCGCAGCACACCTTTGTCGCGCAGCACCAATCCCACAAGCTTTTCGCCAACACCAGCGGCCCGCTCCGACTCCAGGGCCGTGCGACCGATAAAGTCCCGGTCCGCCGGTTCCCAGGCAATGGTCCAGCCCATGTTGGCCACCAGAGGTGAAACGCTCTCATTCATTTCGTGGCCGTAAAGGTTCAGGCCCGCTTCCAGGCGCAAGGTATCCCGGGCTCCGAGGCCACAGGGTTCTACCCCGGCGTTGATGAGGGTCTCCCAAAAGCCCACCACTTCCGCATCGGGCATGATGATCTCGAGGCCGTCTTCCCCGGTATAGCCGGTCCGGGAGAAGAACCAGTCGCCCTGCAGGCTGGCCTGAAAGGGTTTCAACTGACGGAGGTCCTCGGCAAACTGGGGCAGAACTTCAAAGACCTTGGTGAGCGCCTGGGGCCCCTGCACGGCGAGCATGCTCAGTTCGTTGCGTTCGGAGATGGTGACGTCGAAGCCCTTCGCCTGTTCCTGCATCCAGGCGAGGTCCCGGTCGCGGGTCCCGCAATTGACGACCGTTCGATACCAGTCGTCGAAGCGGTAAACAATGAGGTCATCGATGACGCCGCCCGCTTCGTTCAGCATGGCAGTATAAAGGGCCTTGCCCTCCACGCCGGCCAGCTTGTCCACATCGTTGGCCAGCAGTTTGCGCAGGTAATCCCGCGCGCCGGGGCCGGTGACGTCCACAATGGCCATGTGGGACACGTCGAACACCCCGGCGCCACTGCGCACCACCCGGTGCTCCTGGATCTGGGAGCCGTAATGCAACGGCATGTCCCAACCGCTAAAATCCACCAGCTTGGCAGACAGTGCGCGATGTTGTTCGTACAGCTCGGTGTGCTGCCCCATAATGTGCCGGCCCCTTCCGTTGAAAGCGCGCATTCTACTGCCCGGGATGGCAAATGAAAATGGCGAGGGACCCGAGCGAGCTCAACGCAACATCTGCGCGCCTGCCGGGTCCATGGACAAACAACAATTGGCGCCATGACGCCGACGAGGACGATTTTCCATGAAATGGCTAAAACGCAGCCTCGCTGCCATCGCGGTTCTTCTGGTTCTGTTGATCATTGCGGTTCTGTCGTTGCCGTTCGTAGTCGACCCCAATCGCTTCAAAGGGCCGCTGGAGAACATCGCGGCGCGACAAAACATTCTCCTGCGGTTGGAGGGCCCCATCGATTGGCAATTCTTTCCAGAGCTCGGCTTGTCGCTGGAAGGCGTTTCCATTGCCGCGCTGGATGCACCGGACCAGCCGCTGGGCCGGGCGGGCGCCGGAACCGCGGCGGTCGCTCTGATGCCCCTGTTTTCCGGACAGGTGCAGGTGGACCAGCTGATACTGAAAGATCTCGCGGTGGATCTGGTTGTGGACGAGCAGGGCCGCGGCAACTGGGAAGCCCTCAGCCAGGGTTCGGAGCCAGCGGAGGAGCCGACTCCCGCGGAGGAAGACACAGGCTCTCAGGACCTCCAGCTTTCCGTGGAGCGCATTGCCCTTGAGAATGCATCGCTCAATTACCAGGACCGGCAAACCGGCCAGAGCTTCGCGCTGGACAGCCTCTTCGTCGAGCTGACCGACGTCAATCTCGATGAGAGAGCGTTTCCGCTGAGCGTCGAAGCGCAGGTTCGCGCCTCGGAGCTGCCCAATCCTGTGGACTTACAGCTTGCGAGCCAGCTCCAGGCCAACGGCGCACTGGACCGATTCAATCTGCAGGATGGGCAACTGGTGCTCTCCGTGGCCGGGGAAGAAGACGCGCGACTGGCCCTGGCGTTAAACGCCAGCGCCAACCTGGAAGACGCCCTCGCTTACACGGCCAATATTGAACTCGAACCCTTTGATGCACGCGCCCTGCTCACCGCCCTGGGTCAGGAGTTGCCGGCCATGGCCGACCCATCGGCGTTGACCGCCGTGGGCCTGGCCGCGCAGGTGGAGGGTGATGAAAGCAATGTGCAAGGCCGAGAGCTGACTCTGGTGCTGGACGAAACGCGCCTCAGCGGCGACTTCGCGCTCGCCCTGCCGGAGGGCGGGCTGCCCACAGCGCAATTGCGGCTGCGTGGCAACCGCATCGATGTGGACCGCTATCTGCCCCCGGAAACTGACGACAATGAAGCGGCGCCGCAGGACAACACCTCAAGTGCCAGCACCGCCACGACGGACGCAACCGGCCCCGAACCGCTCCCCTGGGATAGCCTGCGCGGCTTCAACGCGGACCTGGAACTGAGCATGGACGAGATCGTCGTCATGGCCATGCCCGTTACCCAGGCGCGTCTGACGGTCAGGGGCCGGGATGGAATGTGGAACCTGTCCGAACTGGCGGCCAACTTCTACGAAGGCACCCTGCAAAGCAGCGGCAGCCTCGACGCACGTGCCGCTCGCGGGGACCGTGCCGCACTCCAGTTCGCCGCCCAACTGGAGGGCCTTGCGGTGCAGCCCCTGCTCCGGGACTTCGCCGAGTTCGAAGACCTGAGTGGCAATGTGAGCGGGCGGCTGGAAACGCAGACCGAAGCCGCCACCGACGAAGAGCTGATGCAGAACCTCGAGGCGATGTTCACCTTCACCAGCCCGGTGCTGACCTTTCAGGGCTTCAACGCGGAATACTTCTACTGCCAGGCGGCCACCCAACTGGGGGACGGCGACATGCCCGCCACCGAATGGCCGCGCCGCACCCGGATCAGCGAAGTGGAAGGCCGACTCAGCGTGGCCGACTCCCGACTCACGATCGATACCTTGAACGCGAACGTGGAGAACCTCGTCCTGACCTCCACCGGCTATCTGGATCTGGAAGCCATGGATTACCGCATCCGCATGCCCATGCGCCTGCCCCAGGAGCGCACCAGCCCCTCCGGCTGCCTGGTGGAGAGCAACTTCCTGCGTAACCGCGAACTGGATGTACTGGGCTGCGCCGGGTCCCTGGACACCATGGATTTCGGCGAGCAGTGCGGGCTGGATACCCAGGCCGTGGCCGACCTGGCGAAGGACGCAGTGCGCTACAACCTGGAAAAACGCACCACCGAGAAGAAGGAAGAAGTTCGCGAGACACTCAGGGAGAAGCTCCGCGAGCGACTTGGCGGCGACGAGGACGAGGAAAGCTCCAGCAACCTTCTCAAGGACCTGTTGCGACGATGACCTTTGATTTTTCCGGCGCGGTACTCCAGTGGTTCGACCAGCACGGGCGCACCGAACTGCCCTGGCAAAAAAACCTGACTGCCTACCGGGTGTGGCTGTCGGAAGTGATGCTGCAGCAAACCCAGGTGGGCACCGTCATCCCCTACTTCGAACGCTTCACCCAGGCCTTCCCCACAGTGAAGGACCTGGCGGCGGCGCCGCTGGACGAAGTTCTGCACCTGTGGACCGGACTCGGCTACTACGCCCGCGCCCGCAACCTCCACGCCTGCGCCAAGCGGGTCGTGGCCGACTACGACGGCGAGTATCCAGACTCGGTGGAGGAACTGGCGGAACTGCCCGGCATCGGCCGCTCCACCGCGGGTGCCATCTTCAGCCTCACCTGGGACCGCCCGGCGCCGATCCTCGACGGCAACGTCAAGCGGGTTCTGGCCCGCTTCTATGCCGTTGAAGGCTGGCCCGGTCGAACCGCCGTGGCCAAGCGGCTCTGGGCCCTGGCGGAGCAGAACACACCCGAGTCGCGCAGCGCCAACTACACCCAGGCCATGATGGACCTGGGCGCAACCGTCTGCACGCCCCGGCGCCCCCAGTGCGAGATCTGCCCCCTGGTCACCCAATGCCTGGCCGCGCGAGGCAACCCCGAGGACTACCCCGGTAAAAAAGCAAAGAAGGCACTGCCCGTGCGCCAGGTGCAAATGCTGCTATTGCTGAATCCCCGCGGCGAAATCCTCCTTGAGCAGCGCCCGCCCCAGGGCATCTGGGGCGGGCTCTGGAGCCTGCCGGAGCTGGCACCCGAGGCTGAACCCATCGACTACGCCGGTGGCCTGTGCCCCAAAGCCAACCTGCTGGAACGCTGGTCCACGCTCCGGCACACCTTCAGCCACTACCACCTGGACATCAGCCCCGTACTCCTTCAGCTGGGCACGGAACCGGCGCGCATCATGGCCGACGACCGCTTCCTCTGGTATAACAGCGCCCGGCCCGCCAACGTGGGCCTGGCCGCCCCCGTCAAACGCCTGCTCCGGCAGCTCGGGGAGCTCAAACCCGCTCAGGCCAGCCTCATCTGAATCACCCAGGGGGACCCCATGCCACGCACCGTGTTTTGCCGCAAGTACCAGCAAGAAATGGAAGGCCTCGACCAGCCCCCCATGCCCGGCCCGCTGGGGCAGGATCTGTATGACAACATCTCCAAACAGGCCTGGCAGGACTGGCTGGCGCACCAGACCATGCTCATCAACGAAAAGCACCTCAACATGATGGACATGACCTCCCGCACCTACCTCAAGGAGCAGATGCAGAAGTTCTTCAGCGGGGAGGAAGTGGACCGGGCGGAAGGCTACGTGCCGCCGGAAGAATAACCAGGCTGGAGTACCCCGCGCCTCCTTGACTCCAGGCCGCCGATCACGTTTAATACGCGGCCTCTTGCAGGAAGATAGTCAGGCCACCGGCCAACTCATCCTTCCCGCCTCCTTGCCCAGATAGCTCAGTCGGTAGAGCAGGGGATTGAAAATCCCCGTGTCGGTGGTTCGATTCCGCCTCTGGGCACCATCTATTCCCAGCAAAATCAGCAGCTTACGAGAATCCAGCCGTCAGTTCGGCTGTGTTACCATGCTCTGCCAAATACGCTGGAATACGTGTATTTACGCTAGCCTACGCTGGTGTCCTCCCCCTCAGCTCCCCCCTAAATACTTCTAAACACCTTGGAGGTATTGATGACCACTGCTAGTCAGAAACGAAACTGCTCGTTCAGCCTGAAAGCGAGAAAAGCGTTGCAACCGGGGCCGGAAGTGACCGAGAACGGGCTTGTCTCCCGGAAGAGAAAGGACGGTATCCAGCGTCAACTATCGTGGCCGGTTCAGCGTCAATTAACTTGGCCGGTTGATGCTGAACCTATGATCCCTTCTTCTGGATCGTTTTCCTTCTGTAGCTCTCACCCTGGCAGTGGATGATGGTTGCGTGATGGACCAATCGATCGATGGCGGCAACCGTCATGACACTGTCGTCGAACAGCTTGTCCCAGCTCTCGAACGCTTGGTTGGAGGTGATCACGAGGCTGTGTCGTTCGTAGCGATGAGCAATGAGCTCGAACAGTACGCTTGTCTCTTGCTCGGTTTTCTGGGTGTACCCCAGGTCGTCGACAATGAGTACAGCATAGCGGTCTAGCTTGTTGAGAAGATCTGTGAGTTTCAGCTCGGCCTTGGCCCGTTGAAGTGATTGCACTAGGTCGGTGGCCGGCATGAACTTGACCCGGATACCAGCGTCGACCAGTCCGTAGCCGATGCTGCACGCCAGGTGCGTTTTGCCCAGGCCGCTGGCGCCGAACAGCAGCACGTTCTCGCCGCGTTTTACCCAGTCCGGTTGGTTGATTAGCTGGCGGACGTGCTGCTGGGTGACGCCCTCCACCGCATGGAAGTCGAAGTCGCCGAGTTGCTTACCCGGTGGCAAGGTGGCTTCTTTCAAGTAGCGGTGTAGCCGTTTGTCCTCCCGGGTGGCCAGTTCAATGGTGCATAGCTCGACCAGGTACTGCTCAGGCGCCCAGTGTTCGCTGACGGCTTTCTCAGCTAGCGACCGCCACTGCTTTTGCATGCTGGCCAAGCGCAGGTTTTTCAACATTAGAGGCAGGCTGGCGGCGACATTACTCATGGCAACCCCCTGTCGTGAGCAGGGCCTGGTAATCGCTTAGGGCATGTTGCTGGACGATCATATCCGACAGCAGCATGCGCGGTGAGGCAAGGAAGCGTTCCTCGCAGTGCAGAATGCTGGGGAGCGCGTCACGTTCTATACCGGCCACGACGAACCGTCCCAGGGTATCTTCCCGGTCGCTCTTCTTGGCGAGGTGGAGCAGGCGAACGATGTAGTGGCAGGCGGCATCCGCATTCAGGGTTTTGTCCACGTAGCTCCAGATACGTCGGTAATCTTCGTTGGGCAATAGCTCGTCGCGCCATTGGGCGTGGCGGAAGGCGCGGGGCTTTTTGACCAATGACTCGATCACGTGGCGGTAATCGATGCTGCGCAGGCGTTGCTGCTTAGAGGCGTACTGGCGTGGGAGAGTCAGTGTGTGCTGGCCTGCACACCAGAGCTCCAAGCGATCATCGAACAGGTGCACTGTCAGGCGGCTACCGATTAGACGTGATGGAACGGTGTAAGTTACTCGTTTCAGCGCAATGGTGCTGGTGCTGCTGACTCGTACCGTGTGCTGGCTGTAATTGACGCTATCGTAAAGAGGTAGCGGTTGTAATTGTCGCTGCTCGTCTTTGAAGGCGCTCGAGAGGCGCCGGTTACGGCGGTCCAGGACACCCTGTAGGAAGGCCTGGTATTCAGCCCGGCTTCCAAAGTCGAAGCTGCCCCTTAGCAGTAGCGCCTGCTTGAGCTGTCGCTTGATATGGTTGTTGGGCGACTCGATCGCTCCGTTCTCATGCGCCTGCCCCCGGTTGTTGCGGGTAGGCTGGAGATTGTAATGGCGGCACAACCCGGCGAATCGCTCTGTGAAGTCGTTTTGCTCCTGTCGGTTCTTGTAGGCAGCACTCAGGCTATCGGTACGTAGTTGTCGCGGCACACCGCCGCTGGCCCTGAAGGCGCGTTGTAGCCCGTCCGCCAGGGCACTGAAGCTCTCGCCGCCGTAGACGACCTGGGCGTAGGCCCAG
>NZ_JBTIYG010000018.1:0-68368 GCF_054401055.1 Gilvimarinus sp. F26214L
CGGGCTTGAGCACGTAGGGGAATTATCTTCAATTGAACAGTATTGTGCTTTGCCGCGGAGCGGCTTCGTTCAACAAGGCCAGCCAAGGGCGACGCTAAAAGACAGCGCGCTTACTGGCTGCGTTAGGCTAGCCAATCCGCCAGCCCATGAGGTTCGTTGAATAATAATGCAAATAATTAACGATACTGGTTGGTAAAGAGATTCGGCCCTCGATGGACTAAGAGGTATAGCGATCCTGGGAGTGATACTGTTCCACAGCTCCATCCTCGGGCCAAATCAAACTGAGTCTCCGATTTCCAAGCTGTTGTTGGTGTTACTTGATTTCGGCTGGGCGGGTGTAGATCTTTTCTTCGTTTTGTCCGGATATTTGATTACACGTATTATCTTGACTGCGCGCACCAAAACAGGTTGGTTGATATCATTCCCCTTTTCTATAGCGGCCACCTATGGACGCTAGCAGTCGAATGGCAGTTTTATATGATCTGGCCAATCTTCGCCGGCTGGCTTTCTCACAAGGCACTTACCATATGTTGCCTCCTTGCCATAGTGGTGGCCCTCGCTGTTCGTTTGATTCTTTCAGGATCTGAGCCCCATATCTCCGTCATTTATACGCTTACGTTTGCTCGGATGGATAGCCTGGCGATTGGCGCGCTGGTCGCTTTGGCTTTGCAGTCGCGCATTGATAAAAGAACGCTCAGTAAGCTGTCTGATCTTCTGGTTCTCAGCGGCATCGGCTTCTTCTTGGTCACATTGTTCTTCAATGGCCGCGTCTCGTACCACGCTGCAATAATGTATACACGCCCAGTTGATATATGTACCCGCCGTTTTCATGTTGACGTTCTTGATTGCGACTATATCTTGGAGAATGATAGAAGAACCAGCGTTATCGTTCGCTCGGAATCGAGCGCTCCTTCAGCCCAGTCACCGCTAAGTCGCACACGCCATGAATCGCAAGTATTGCCAACCCATGCTCAACAATCTAATGTTGTCCGACACAGCACGAATCGACCTTGATAAAAGGCCTCGGAGCCTATGCTGTGCGGCAATCGGGGAGTTATGCATAATTTATGAATCAGCTTCGTCTCACGCAAAAAGTTCAAAAGGCCGCAGGAGTAAGGGCATCTGAGCTATCGGATATTGACGACAATCAGTCTGGATTGGGAAGCTGGACGGTAAACTTGTTCAATCAAAACAGAAGAAAGGTTCTTGTTTTCGTGAACGATCATACGTTGTACTCTTTTATTCTTTTCGGAGTAAGGGCAGAACACTATAAAGAGCTGCCGAAGGCGTTCCGTCGGGGACTAAATCAACTGCTGGTCACGGACGGTTTTAGCCCGAGGGAAATCGAATATCTGATGAGCGGGCTTGAGAATATCACATACTCAAAGACCAGCAGCAAGAAGGTGCTTGGCAATATGAACGACCTTGTCTGGCACTATCAGATCTTGATTTCCGAGAACGGCGGCTTGGAACATGCAGATGTTGGCGCGATAATTAACCAGTTGAACCGTATGCCGCAGAAGAATATTGGGTGGAAGTATTCTATAGAGGCTGTAACTAACGTTGCACAACATTCGTAACAATCGCAGGCAAACCGTGGACTTTTCCGTTCCGCCTTTGGCTACACTGCAAAGCAGCGGTTGCTGCGAGCCATAAGCTTATGCGTGTACGGATGCTTTGCCAGGACGACGTCGAGTCGTTGTTGGTGTTTGAGGAATCCAACAGATTATGGTTCGAAGAACATATCGGAGCGAGGCCGAGGGGTTTCTATTCTCGCTGCAGCGTAGCGCGTCATGTCGACGAACTGCTTAGAGCCGCCGATGCAAACGCAGCGTTCCCGGGGATTATAGAGGAGAACGGGAAAATCCTAGGGCGCGTTAATCTCACGAAGATTGATGATTTAACGAAAGCCAGATTAGGCTACCGTGTGGCAAAGAATAGTGCTGGAAGAGGCGTCGCAACCTTCGGGGTGATGCATGCGCTAAAGCGAGCGCAGGCGTTGAACGTCAGATCGGTGGTAGCGTTTGTTTCCTTGGAGAATAGGCCTTCTCAACAGGTGTTACTTAAGAACGGATTCGAGCCCACCACCGAACACGCTAATCATGCCATGGTCGCAGGCCGTCTCGTGACATGTGTCGAGTATGAGCGGACTTTGGTTTAATAACCGCAAGCAGCGGATGAAACGAGTGCGGCCTAGAACCATGTGCGCCGACCGGCGCCAACCTACTCCCTCGCCAACACCTGCCGCGTGCGGGCTGCAACGTCCTCCCGCATCCAGCCGCCCACTTCCACCTCCAACTCGTCGATTAGACCGCTGAACGCAAACGGCGGTCGGTAATCCTCGGTAACCGGCGCGCCGGAGTCGCGACCGCAGCTCAGCCCTTCGCTCAGACTGAACGACAGGGGCACAGTTACCGGGATCTCCCGTTCGGCCACCAGCTTGTCGGCAATGTAGAGCTTGCCTGTGCCGGGGCTGCCCTTGCCCTGGGCTATGTCGGGTTCGGCGGACGGCTGAAAATCGTATGACAGTTTGACAGTGCCCTCGGGCACCGGCTCGGTGGACTCCAGATGAATCTCCTGGGCGCCCACATAGTTATGGACGTAGTGGAGCTTGCGGTCCTTGATGTACAGGGAGTAGCCGCCAGTGTTACCACCATGGGACAGCAGAACCCCCTCGGCCCCGCCGGAGGGAATTGCCACCCGGGCGGTGATCCGGTGGGGGCGGTTGAGTACATTGACGGCCACCTCGGAGGGCACCTGGCCGGTGCCCTGGTAGTAGACGTAGTGCTCGGTAGGGGCCGCATGTGTTGGCCGCTCGGCCGTCATGCGCTCCACTACCCGGTTGTCCAGGGGCAGAACCTGGTACTTGCCTGCTTCCACATACCAGATCGCGATCATCTCGATCAGTTTGTCGCGGTGGCTCTCGGCCAGGTTCCTGGTCTCGGTGGGGTCCTCGGCCACGTGGTAGAGCTCCCAGCTCTCGGCGTCCAGCCGGCGCAGGGTCTCTTCGGTGATAGTCAGGCCCTCCGGCGGTGCCTCGCTATAAGACGGTGCGGGTACCGGGCAGACTGCCTTCCAGCCGTTGTGGTAGATGGACCGGTGCCCCAGGGTTTCGAAGTACTGGGTTCTACGCCGGGACTCAGCGCCCTCTGCGTCAAAACTGTTGGTGAAACTTAGGCCCTCGATGGGCGCCTGGGTAACCCCGTGGAGTTTTTGTGGTGGCTGAATGTCGAGGGCGTCCAGCACCGTCGGCATGAGGTCGATGGCGTGGACATACTGATGGCGTACTTCGCCCCGGGACTTGAATCCGGCGGGCCAGTGCACGATCAAAGGGTCCGACGTCCCGCCCTGATAGGTCTCCCGCTTCCAGCGGCGGAAGGGTGTGTCCCCGGCGAAGGCCCAACCCCGCGGGTAGTGGTTGAAGTGCTTGGGGCTGCCCAGTTCGTCCATCACCTTGAGGTTTTCTTCGAGCGAGTCGGGCACGTTGTTGAAGAACTTGTTCTCATTCGTGGAGCCGCTCACCCCGCCCTCGGCACTGGCGCCGTTGTCGGAGACCAGCATCACCAGGGTATTGTCCAACTCGCCCCGCTCTTGCAGGTGGTCCAGCACGCGGCCGATGTGGTGGTCGGTGTGTTCGAGAAATCCTGCGTACACCTCCATCATGCGGGCGTACAGGCGCCGCTCCTCGGGCGACAGTGCGTTCCAGTCCTGCACGTCGGGGTCGTGGCGGGACAGTTGCGCATCGGCCGGAAACAGCCCCAGTTCCTTCTGGCGCTGGAAAGTTGTCTCCCGGTAAATGCCCCACCCCTCGTCAAACTGTCCCCGATAGCGGTCGGCCCATTGTTTTGGTACGTGATGGGGGGCGTGCATGGCGCCGGTTGCGAAGTAGAGGAAGAAGGGTTTGTCCGGCGCCGCCTGCCTGGCTTCGTCCACAAATTGGATGGCGCGGTCCGCCATGTCCTCGGTGAGGTGGTAGCCCTGTTCGGGTGTGCGCGGCGGGTCCACCTGATGGTTGTCGTGAACGAGATCCGGGTAGTACTGGTGGGTGTCGCCACGGAGGAAGCCATAATACCGCTCAAAGCCCCGGCCCAGCGGCCACCGATCATAGGGGCCGGCGGCGCTGCACTGCTCGAAGGATGTGAGGTGCCACTTGCCCAGGGCGTAGGTGTTGTAGCCGTGCATGCGCAGGATTTCGGACAGGAAGCCGTTCTCGAAGGGAATAATGCCGTTGGAGCCGGGGAACCCGGTGGACATATCGATCACGGCGGCAACGCCATTGGAGTGGTGGTTGCGCCCGGTCAGCAAACAGCTGCGGGTGGGCGAACACAGGGCCGGAGTGTGGTAGTTGCTGTACCTGAGCCCCTGTTCGGCCAGGCGGTCCATGTTGGGCGTGCGAATGGGGGAACCGTAGCAACCCAGCTGGCCGTAGCCCATGTCATCGAGGACGATGAACAGAACGTTGGGCGCCCCCTCCCTCGCCCGTCGCAGTGCCGGCCACGCCGGCTCAGACTGCTCGGGGGTACGCCCGATGATGCCTGGAAAGGGCTCGCCCGGGTGATATTCCTTTACGTCCATGTGGTCCTCCTGATGCTGGTGGTCGGCACTGACAATGACGCTCTTTAGCCAGTGCACGTGATTACTCCCTGTCCGGGCGCCGCCCGACTGATGTGTTCTCATTGCCGGCTGGTTCGGCGGGGGTCCGGCTCAAAAGCCAGGCCACCGGAAACAAAATGGCGAAGCCAACCAGAGAGCTGACGACGACCATGGTGACGGTGTTCGGGTGGCCGACAGCCTGGGTCGCCACCACCGTAGCGGCGGCAATGTTGCGCTGGGAGGTGCCCAGCCCCAGCACCTCACGCCCCCGCACGGTGGGCCCGCCCAGCAAAAAGCCAATTACAAAAGCCCCGCCGATCACAATCACGATCGCCACAATGGCGCTGGTTCTGAACACTGCCAGAATGCCCGACAGGTTGGCCGCTACCGTGGCGACAATCAACACGACCAGAGCCAGAGTGGAGACCATGGCCAGCAGCGCCTGCGCGCGCAGTGCCCAGGCTTCAGCGTACACGCGTAGCAGCAAGCCCAGCGCCAGAGGCACCAGCATGGTCAGCAGCAATGGACGAGCTATCGCAATGGCGCTCACGTCCGCCGCGGGGAGCGCGAGTGGAACAACGATTGGCATGTAGACGATGGTTACCGGCAACAGCACCAGCAGCAGCGTGGTGCTCAGGGCCAGGTCGGTCGCGGCTACGGCAGCCAGCTTGATCAGAAAAGGTGCCCCCGCGGCAGTCGCGACCAGAAACAAACCGATGGCGATCGGTTGGGAGACATCGAGCAGACGCAACACAACGACCGCCAGCAGTGGCACCAATACAAAATTGGCGACGATGGCCCGCAGCAAAGCGCTGAGGTTGCGCAGGGGTTGCAGGACATCCGCCAGCCGGTTGCCCGCGCCCGCCGCAATCATGCTGCTCACCGCAAACACCACAACCGATGCATTCAGGAGCGCCGGGAAAAAGTCGTTCATAGCGACTCCGGCACGACCGCCCGGCGCACACACCGAAAGCCGACGTGGCAGGTGCTGGTATCGATGGGCTCCGGGTAGCGCGCCGCTGGCCGGTAGCGTCGGCAGTAATTGGGAGCGCACAAGTGCGAGCCGCCCTTGAGGACCTTGCGGGGAATACCGGGCTCGGCCGGATGGCAGCTTGCCACCGACTCTCCACCGCGGGGGTTGCGCGGGATACAGCAGGCCTTGGGGGCTTCGCCAGGATGCCGGGGCCGGTACCAGTCGGCAGTCCATTCCCACACGTTGCCGATCATGTCGCTGAGCCCATACCCGTTCGGCGGAAAGGCGCCGGTCGGGGACGTGCCCTCGTACCCATCCTCCAAAAGATTCTCCCAGGGGAAGCGGCCCTGCCAGGTGTTGGCCATCGCTCTCCCGCCGGGCGAAAGGGCGTCGCCCCAAGCGTACTCGGCATCCGTGAGTCCGCCCCGTGCCGCCCATTCCCATTCGGCCTCAGTCGGCAGCGCCTTGCCCGCCCAGTCCGCATAGGCCTCGGCGTCCGCGTAAGTAACGTGCACAACCGGGTGTTCATCCAGGTCGGCAAGGTTGCTCTCGGGTCCATAGGGATGGCGCCAGTTCGCGCCGGGAACGTAGCGCCACCAGTTGCGGACATCCCGCAGGTCTACCGGGCCCGGCGGCTTGAAAAACACCAGGGAACCGGGCCGCAACAGCTCAACCGGCGCGCCGGGGTAATCCTCCGGGCGCGGCGGCAGTTCAGCAAAAGTTGTGTGGCCAGTGGCCTCCACAAAGTCCCGGAACTGAGCGTTGGTGACCGGCGCGCGGTCCATCCAGAAACCGTCCACCTGAACGTGATGGGCTGGCGCCTCCTCCGGGTAATGGCGGTCGGAACCCATGCGAAAAACCCCGCCCGGGATCCGGACCATATCCGAGTGCAAAGGCGAAACGCAGCCGATCGTTGAGCCAAGCAGTTCCATGATCCCGCCCCCTGACTATGGGACCGATAGGGAGCACGATTGGGGCCAAAGATGGCTCTTCGACACACAAACAAGTTCCATCCCAGCTACGGACGTTGACTTGAGCGTGGATGTGTAACATGTAAGTATGCAGCGTGAGGTGAAGCGGCAGGCTCATCAAACTCGGCCCGGGATTACTCCTATGGACAGACCCATAACCAATAACAACTGTTCTGATTTTTTGGGTATCGATGCGCACACGTTCCTGGAACTGGAGATTTTTGAATCCGAGGAAGGGAAAAGCGTTTTTGAGTTTTGCAATCTAACGCGAACCAAAGGCGGCGAGGCGGTACTTGAAAAGCGTATGCGCCATCCATGGGCCAAGGCTTGCCAGATTCGTGATACCCAATGTTCCGTAGCCTACATCATTGAGAACAGGACGCTGTTTGACATAGTGCATGAACCTGGCTTGAGGTATGTGACTGGCACCATCGATACCTACATGCACGCGGCCGTTCCGGTTATCGCTGCGACGAATGTTTTTGAGTTTACGTTCCAGGCAGCATCCCTTTATGTGAACGACACCAACCACTTCTACACCATAACGAGGGGTGTACATCTAACGCAAAGGCTGATCAACACGCTCTGCTGCTTTCTGGATCAGCCTGGTTTGGCATCGCCGAAGGGCGAGCTGGCGCCTTTGCTGGAAGAGGCAAAAGCCTTACTCTTCGCTGGAAGGTTATCTGAAGTCGGTGATGAATTTCCGGGCAGGAGTCAGCGGAATTTCTGGCAGGTGTTGCGCCTGGACCAGTTGTTTCGTGTGACCGAAGCGCATCGGATTTCCCGGCTATTGTGTCTTGTCTATGAGGTAGACGCTCTCATAGCAATGGCGGACTGTACCCAAAAGCACGATTTCATCCTTCCAACCGTGAAAGAAGGTGAGATGGAGGTTAATGCCGAGGGCCTGGTGCACCCTTACGTGCCGGATGCGGTGGCTAATCCCGTCAACCTCAATCAACAATATCGAGGTGTGTTTTTGACCGGGCCGAACATGGCCGGTAAGACTACCTATCTACGCGCTTTCGCGACGACCCTTTATCTGGCTCACTTGGGGATGGGTGTGCCAGCGACTCGCTACTGTTTTGTACCCGTACAGCAACTCATTAGTTCAATATCCCTATCCGATAACCTGCACCGTGGCGTAAGTTATTTTCGTGCCGAAGCATTGCGGGTCAAGGATGTAGTAGAAGCGGTCATAGCCGGTTATCGAGTTGTCACAATAATGGATGAGCCGTTCAAGGGGACGAACGTCAAGGATACGCTCGAAGCCTCGTTGGGTATCCTGAGCCGATTCTCGGCAATGAGTAACCTGTTGTTCATGTTTTCCTCACATCAGATAGAGTTGGCGGAGCAACTGCAAGGCCCAATCGACTTTCGGTGTTTTGCCGCCATAGAATCGGAGGAGCGTTTGCGCTTCGACTACCGACTGCGCCCTGGGGTGACTACCCAGCGGATCGGCATGCGTGTTTTGAGGGAAGAAGGGGTTTTTGATCTGCTCGACCAGTAACAAGCAGAGTTTGGACCGATAGGCGGGCAGGAGTGGGTGGGTCCTCGATCAGCGATTCCCACACCCACGCTCTACGGGCTCAAGTGCCTTTTATCGCTTGCCCTCTCGCTCTTCCTGGCGGGCGCCAGCGAGAATACCGGGCAGCGAGTAGTTGCCTTCGTGACAGGCGTACTCGTATATCGGCTTGTCTACGGTGTACATGGGCATTTCGCCGGTCCAGGACTCGGTGTACGCCTCATCGTCTTCGACAGTGAACTGGTACAAGATGCTGTTGGGCCCCGTTCGTGTAAAGCGCTCGGTCACGGTGGCGGCGGGCGGAATGTAGATCGCATAGTCGGACCGGGACGCACGGATCTCCTGAGTGGGATGGATATTCACGGTTTCCACCACCAGAGTATCGCCCTCCCAGTGGCCGACGGAATCTCCCAACCAGGGGTGGAGTTCCGGCGCTCGGTGTTCGCTGTTCAAACGTATGATGCGGGCGTCGTGGTCCATCTCCACCAGGATCATGACGTGATCGGGCGTTTGCACAATCTGGTAGTGGTTGTTGTAAAGCACGGGGAGCATCGGCGGTCCACCGGTGGAGCCGAAGCCCACGAGGCAGCGTTCGCCGAGGCCACGCGTTTCCGGTCCGTCATAGCCGATCTCGCTGGTGCGCCGCCCAAAAGTCTCCCTGAGGTGTTTGCGAGCGTCATCGGTATACGGTATCCGGCCATTTTTCGGCGACGAGATGATGGACGTGCGATACTCACCGTCGACCTGGACAATTCGGGTACCCGGATCCATCCAGAACGCGTTGTATCCACCCACCCCAGCCCCGGCAGCCGGCGGCGGGGCGTCGGGGTCCGTGGGCCGTGAGTCGAATTCCTTCAAGCGCGCAAAGGGACTGTTTTCCTCCATCTTTTTCCCCATCTCCGGCGTCAGAACCAATTGATCACCATACCGCTCCGGGCGTTCAAGCGGGGTCATCGTAGCGTTGGTCCAAGTCCCCTGAAGATCGGGGTGGCCGAAGGCGGTCTTGGGCACCTGCCATTCCCCGTCAGCAGCGAAAGAAGCCACTGGCAGCAGCCCCAGACAGAGAATGATGCCGAAACCGAAACGTCGACTTGCAACCGCCTTCGCGACGCTGCGGATTGCGGAGTTTCTGGGGTGGTAATCGATGGACGAGCGATTGATGGGCATCATTGCCTCCGGAGAACTGAATGGTCGCCGGAGGCTAAAACACGCCGTCACACTGCACAAGGTTTCCCTTGGTTAAGTTTTGTTGCCTGGTATCCATAGACGTTTGCAAGCCTCTCAGGGGAAGGCAGGATGGATATACAATTCGCACCTGGAGCCTTCTGACATCAACTTGCGATGCCAACCGCCCCTCAGTATCCAGCCAAAGAGGCCGATCGCCATGAGGGGTCTGCGCTGATAAACAGGGCGCCATTCATAGCGACGGCTGCCTGAACCTCAGAAAAAAGGACCAAGTCATGAGACGAACATGGACAATTATTGGCGTTACCGATGTGGCTCGCAGCTTTGACTGGTATCAGTCACTATTAGGCTTGCCGCGTACGAAGCCCAGCCACTAATATTTCGGTCACGCAATGGGCACAGCCTTGGGCATTGCACCAATACTTGAACTGCCAACTTCAGGAGAAGCAAAAAAACATGGAGAAAGTTGTCACTGGCTTGCTGGTGCTCGTAGGCATCATTCATCTCTTGCCCGTTTCCGGCGTTCTGGGCGTGGAGCGTCTTGCCGCCTTGTATGGTGTTTCGCTGGGCGAGGCCAATATTGAAATCCTGATGCGCCACCGGGCCGTGCTGTTTGGTTTGCTTGGCCTGTTTCTGGTCTACGCGGCTTTTCAACCATCCCTGCAGCCCCTGGCAATCATTGCAGGCTTTGTGAGCGTTGTGTCCTTCATCGCTATTGCATGGTCAGTTGGTGGGTACAATGAGTCCGTTCTCAAGGTCGTCTTTGCAGACGTCATCGCCATCGTCGCGCTCATTGCAGCAGGGGCCATCTATGCCATCGGTCGCTACCAAAGTTAAACAGTCAGTTTAGTTCGTTTCGGTAAGGCCCCATATTGTCTGCTCGCCAACTAGAAAGGATCACTGATGCCAAGTACGAATTACACGATTGCTCAATGCGCCTGTGGAGACGTTCAGATTGAGCTGGCCGGTGAGCCCATCCTGGGAGCTGCCTGTTACTGTGATGACTGCCAGGAAGGCGCGCGCCAGCTTGAATCCCTGCCGAGCGCCTCTCCGATCATGAGTGCAGATGGTGGAACCGATGTACTTCTTTTCCGAAAAGATCGCATGCAATGCTCAAAGGGGAGTGACCTCCTCCGCGACTATCGGATCAAGGACGATTCCCCCACGCGAAGAGTCGTCGCAACATGCTGTAATTCTGCCATGTTTCTCGATTTCAAGAAGGGGCACTGGGTCTCCGTCTACCGGACCAGATTCGATGATGACGCGCCACCAATAGAGCTTCGCATTCAAACCCGGTACAGGTCGAACAAAGACCCTGTTGCAACTAAGCTGCCTGAATACAAGTCGTACCCCTTGCGCTTTATTTCAAAGCTCATGGCGGCAAGAATCGGTATGCTGATTGGCCGATGATTTCTGAGGTAGCGCATGTCGCTGCCAGCGTAAAGCGTAACAACGGGGCGCGAACCAGCGGCTTTCGGTAGGGGCATTGTTAAGTTTCGGAAGCCTTCAGGCGTTCACCCGCTGCTTGGCGGGAGCGTGGGGAGCTTGTAAACTCAATGCCCTCGCTCGACCGGTCCCTGGTTTCAGGGAGACAGCTTTGTTCGGGCAGGACACCAAAATGATAATAAAGCAAGGATATACAATGAGAATAAGATTTTCAGTTTTACTACTTCTGCTCACCGCGCTCGCAACAGGATGCTCGATCAACCACCCGGTCGCCCAGGATTATGACCAACATCTGGAGAAGTACGGCGCTGAGACCACTCTTCCCAGGGCGGAGATGGAAGCAGGCTATTCGATTGGCGCTGACACAATGGAGCACAGCTATCAGTTCCGAGCCGCCACGGTTGGGTATGCTCACGTGTGGATTGTTGAGTTTGGGAAGATACTCGATAAAACGGTTAACGCCGACTATGTCCAATCCGCATTCGGGAAACTCGAAAAAGGTGATGGAGAGAGTGGAAATTTGATCGAGTTCGAGCTGGAAGATTTCGAGTTCAAGAACTACAGGGCATTTACTACCTTGAACATCAAGGTCAAGAATTCAGGCACGGAAGTGTTCAACAAAACCTATCAGTCCGAAGGTCGATCTCAAGGCGGTCAGATGTGGGCTGCCGGTCCGTTCGGTATGAAGAATGCCACCTTGAAATCCACGAAACAGTCGATCGATGTCATTCTCGAGAATTTCATTAACGATGTCAGTTCAAATCGCCTGACATCAAAGTAGGTTCTGACAAGATCACCAAGTCCGAACCGGGCGCACTGCGGTTTGCAGTGCGCCGCTGATCTCATCGGCACGGGCGTCCGCCAGTGCCAAACGGCCGCTACACCAAGGGGCGCATACCATAAGCGCCGATGCCGCTCCTATGCAGCGCCCCCTCAGGGCCGCTAGCCATCGATCCTCTCAGCACACACTCCACCACATACCCGTCCCCGGCGCGAAGGTTGCTACACCTCAGGCATGCACAGGCTGACCGGGGAGGCTTCCAGCGTCGGATGCAGGGTCTGGAGGAATACAAGCGCAAGCGCAACTTTGCTAAAACGCCCGAGCCCGCAGGGCAGCTTCCGCCGATTGATACCGAAGGTCAGCCGGGCGGACGATTTGTTATTCACAAGCATGCGGCCCGAAACCTCCACTACGACCTGCGCCTGGAACAAGGCGGTGTGTTCAAGAGCTGGGCGGTGCCCAAAGGTCCGAGCCTGGAGCCGGGTGAGAAGCGGCTGGCCGTAAAGGTGGAGGACCACCCGCTGGAGTACGGGGATTTCGAGGGGGTGATTCCCCGGAGCCAGTACGGCGGGGGTACGGTCATGCTCTGGGACCGGGGCCAATGGGCGGCGCTCCCGCAGTCGAAGAGCAAAAAGCGCAGGAAGTCCGAAGACCGCATCGACTTTGTTCTGGACGGGGAAAAGCTGCGCGGCGCCTGGACGCTGGTGCGCAGCTCCGGCCGCTCGAGGGACGGGGACAACTGGCTGCTGATCAAACGCCACGACAATGCCCAGGGGCAGTCGCAGCTTACGGATCTGAGCGTTGCCACTGGTCGAAGCATGGAGCAGATCGCCAGAGACAAGGACCGGACCTGGACGCAGGGCGGTGAAGCCAGCGAAGCGCAGAGAGTCGCCCCGGATCCAGCGGAAATCAAGAACAGCAAGAAAGAAGCGCTCCCGCGCAAACCGGACGCCGCTCTTGCCACTCTGGCGGCTCAGGCGCCGGACGGGGACCAGTGGCTGCATGAGATCAAGTTCGACGGATACCGGATTCTCAGCCGAATTGAGAGCGGCAAAATCAAACTCATCAGCCGCAACCACAAAGACTGGACGCGACGTTTTCCCGAACTTGCCAAGCTGCTGTCGAAGCTCGCTTGCGACGCAGCCGTATTGGACGGCGAGGTGGTGGCCCTCGGCGCGGATGGGGTGTCCAGTTTTCACAGCTTGCAGGAAGCACTTGCCAGCGAAACCACCCACGCTCTGATATACCAGGCTTTTGACCTGCTGCACCTGAATGGATATTCCCTCCGCTCCGCCCCGCTGCAAGAACGCAAGCAAGCGCTGGAAGCGCTGTTGACCGCCTCCGGCTTTACCGGGAGCGCCAATGTGCGCTTTAGCGCCCACATCCAGGGACAGGGCCCCGCATTTCTGGAGCAGGCCTGTCGCCTGGGTCTGGAGGGCATCATCAGCAAAAAAGCCGGCAGCCAATACAGAGCCGGGCGCAGCCGCAACTGGCTGAAGGTAAAATGCAGTGCCCGGGAGGAGTTGCTGATCTGCGGTTACACCGAACCGGGTGGCTCGCGCAGCGGGTTCGGAGCTTTGTTGCTCGCCGGCTGGAAGAATAAAAAGCTGGTGTACGCGGGCAAGGTGGGCACGGGTTTCAGCCAGCGGGATCTTCGCGACCTCCATTCGCGCTTGAAAAAACTGGAGATCACAGAGAGCCTGCTGACCAACCCGCCAAATGAAAAAGGGATTCACTGGGTCACGCCGGAGCTGGTCGCGGAGATTGAATTTACCGAGTGGACCCGCGACGGTGTGTTGCGTCATCCGTCCTTTCAGGGCCTGCGGGAGGACAAAAACCCGCGGGAGATTCAATTGCCCGACCCTTCCGAGGCCAACGCGTTGGCTGGCTCAGCCGTTTCCCAGGCCGCAAAAACCTCCCGGGGTACGCACACCACACCGAAGCCACGCAGGCGCGCCAACGAGGCGGAAGTCGCCGGGGTGCGGCTGACCAATCCGGACCGGGTGCTCTACCCGGAAGAAGGCATTACCAAGCTGGATCTGGCGGAATACTACGTTTCGATCGAACAGTGGCTGCTGCCACACCTTGCCCACCGCCCCCTGTCACTGGTGCGTTGCCCCTCCGGATACACGGAGGAATGTTTTTTTCAGAAGCACCCCCGGCAAACGATCTCCCGGAACGTGCCCCGGGTCATGATCGATGAAAAGAAAAAGCCCTCACCGTATCTGTACGTGAAGACCATCGGCCACGTGATTGCCCTGGTGCAGATCGGCGCGCTCGAGTTGCACATATGGGGCAGCCGCGTGGAGGACGTGGAACGACCGGACAACCTGGTGTTCGACCTGGACCCGGCGCCCGACCTGCGCTATTCCGAGCTGTTGCGCGTCGCCCGCGATCTGCGCGACCGTCTTCACGACCTCGGGCTGGCGACCTTCCCTCGCACCACGGGCGGCAAGGGGCTGCATCTGGTGGTGCCCATTGTGCCGGATTACGGGTGGGATACGATCAAGGCATTCTGCCAGGGGGTGGCGAAACAACACGCGCGCGAAGACCGGCAGCGGGTTACCGCAGTCATGTCAAAGGCTCGGCGCCAGGGGCGGGTATTTCTCGACTACCTTCGCAATGGGCGCGGCGCAACGGCAATAGCCTCCTACTCCACGCGGGCCCGGCCGGGTGCGACGGTGGCCGTGCCCATCACCTGGGACGAACTGAGCCCCGCCCTGCGTCCGGACCGGTACAGCGTCAGCAACCTGCGCCGCCGCCTGGCTGTGCTCAAGGATGACCCCTGGAAGGACTTTGAACGCGCCCGGCAACCGCTGACGGCATCAATGTTGAATGCAGTGGGCGTGGAGCTGAAGTAGGAGGTTATCCCAATGGCCGCTCGCGCCATGTGGAAGGCGGTGCTGCACGTGGGGGATGCTCGCATTCCCGTGAAACTGTATTCGGCGCTACAGGACCGGAGCGTGCACTTTCGGTTGCTGCACGCCCGGGACCACGCGCCGGTGCGGCAGCACATGGTCAACCCGGAAACAGACGAGATTGTGCCCTACGACAATGTGCGCCGGGGCTATGTAACGCCGGAAGGGGACCTGGTCATGCTGAGCCAGGACGAGCTGGACCAATTGGAGCCGGACGCTTCGCGGGATATTGAGGTGTTGCACTTCTTCCCCGGCAGCGCCATCGACCACCGCTGGTACCGCCGGCCCTACTATCTGGGGCCAGACGGCTCCGTGGGTAAATACGCCGCACTGGTGCGCGCGCTGGAAGACAGCGGGCGTGAAGGTCTCGCCCGCTGGACCATGCGCAAAAAGGCCTACGTCGGCGCGCTGCGGTTGCACCAGGGTTACCCGATGCTGATGGCCCTGCGCAGCGCGGAGGAAGTGATCTCGCTCGAGTCCATCGAAACGCCATCCGGCGCCGAGCTGGACGACAGGGAATTGAATATGGCGCAACAGCTCATCGACATGCTCGCCGCCGACTTCACCCCGGAAGAATATACGGACGAGTACCGCGAGCGCGTGGTGGAGCTGATTCAGACCAAGGCCAGTGGCGGCAAAGTGGCCACCTTCCGCCCGCGCCGCAAGCCGGCGCCATCGGAGGATTTGAGCAAGGCCCTGCAAGCAAGCCTGGACATGGAGAAGAAGCGTGCCTGAGGACTACGACTACGAAGAGGAGAACGGCGGTGCCCGCTCTTTCTGGTCGGGCACCATTGCCTTTGGTCTGGTGAGTCTGCCGGTCAGCCTGTACACCGCCAACCGCCCGCGGCGAGTGTCCCTGCGCATGCTGGACGAGGACGGTACGCCGCTGCAGCGACGGTATTTCTGCTCCAGGGATGAACAGGAATTGAGCCGCGACGATCTGGTGCGGGGCTTCGAGATCGAAAAGGAACATTACATCGAGGTGGACGACGACGAGTTGGAAGCCCTTGCGCCGGAAAAATCCCGGGAGATCGATCTGCGTCGTTTTGTGCCCCTGAGCGATATCGATCCCATGTATTTCGAACGCGCTTACTTCCTGGTGCCTGACGAGGGCGCGAGCAAGGCTTACCGCCTGTTGGCCAAAACCATGGAGACCACGGGGCGCGCCGGCATTGCGACCTTTGTGATGCGGGGCAAGGAGTACCTCATTGCCATCATTTCCGAGGGGGGCATTCTGCGCGCGGAGACCCTGCGCTTTCACGATGAGCTCCGCACTCCCGCGGACGTGGGCCTGCCCGAGCTGGATAAGGCCGCGAAGGACGACGTCCGGCAGATCCGGAAGTCGATCGATAAACTCGCGAGTAATCAGTTGGAACGGCGCGAACTCACGGACGACTACAGCGCGCAACTGCTGTCCCTGGTGGAACGGAAGCTTCAGTCGGATCAGGATGTAGTGCACGCGCCGGAGATTGCGGAAGAGGAAGAGACCGGAGCTGAAGTCATCGATCTTATGGAGGTGCTCAAGCAAAGTCTCGCCGCCAGTACGCCGGAGCCGGCAGAGAGCACAGCCCCGGAAAAAAGCAGAACCAGGCCACGGGCCCGAAAAAAAACGGAGCCCTCCAAACCGAAACGCGCGGCGGCGGCCAAGCACACCCCCACCAAACGCAGCCGCGAACCGGCCATCGACCCGGACACGAGCAAGGCCGAGCTGTACGAACTGGCCAGGGAGCTGGACATTCAGGGCCGAAGTCAGATGTCCAAACAGGATTTGCTACGGGCCATTGAACAGGCCCGGTGAAGCCTCGGCCCAAGCACCGAGTGCATACCAGGACCCGCGTGCATACCAGGACCCGCGTGCACATCCAGACCCGTATGCAGATCAGGTCGAGCCGACAGCGAGCGCACAGAGGAATGGAAACTGCACGCGCGCAATACAAGTAGCAGACTGGGCGCGGCAGCGAGCCCAGCACAAAGACAAGGAGGCAAGCATGCTTAACATCGCCATTATTCTCGGCTCCACCCGCCCCGGTCGCAATGGCGAGGCGGTGGCCAAATGGTTCCACGAACTGGCAGGCAAACGCGGCGATGCGCAGTTCGAGCTGGTCGACATCCGGGACTTCGACCTGCCCCTGCTGGACGAGCCCGTGCCGCCGTCCATGGGCCAGTACAGCCAGCCTCACACCAAGCGCTGGGCGGAAAAGATTAAAAGCTTCGACGGCTTTGTGATTGTCACTCCTGAGTACAACCACGGGATCTCCGGCGCGCTGAAAAATGCCCTGGACTTTATTTATGCCGAATGGAACAACAAGGCCGCGGGTTTTGTAAGTTACGGCAGCGCCGGTGGAGTTCGCGCGGTCGAGCAACTGCGCATGGTCATGGCGGAGCTGCAGGTTGCCACGGTGCGCAGTCAGGTCATGCTGTCCCTGTTTACCGACTTCGAGGACATG
Source organism: Gilvimarinus sp. F26214L (assembly GCF_054401055.1). Lineage (NCBI taxonomy): Bacteria > Pseudomonadati > Pseudomonadota > Gammaproteobacteria > Cellvibrionales > Cellvibrionaceae > Gilvimarinus > Gilvimarinus sp. F26214L. The sequence goes on from NZ_JBTIYG010000018.1 coordinate 16,837, forward strand.
AGCAAATTCAAACCTGCGGACTACCACCAGAACGCGGCCGACACCATGCTGGATCAACTGGTGGCGTGGAGCGGAGCGTTGAAGTCGGTGAGGGAGGGGTAAGGCAACCGGGGCCCGCACAGGAAGGCACCCCGGTTGACACATCGGACCTCGAGGCATAATCTCCGCCTCCATGAGCAGACCGAGCACACGACCGGGCGGCCGATTGGCCCCGGATTACAGCGACCCCAGCTATTGGCGCGGCACCATCAAGATGTCGTTGTCCAAATTCTTTGTGCTCAGCGTCCTCCATCGCCAGCCCATGCATGGTTACGAAGTGGTGCAGGCGGTGGCAAAAACCACCAATGGCTGCTGCAGCCCGTCCGAGGGAACGGTTTACCCCATGCTCAACGAATTCGAGGCTGGCGGCTATCTGACGGCAGTAACCGAAACCGTACAGGGCCGCGCGCGCAAGGTGTACTCCCTGACCGACAAAGGGCGGCAGGCGTTCCAGGTTGCCGTGGGAGCCTGGTTGGAGGCCACTGATTGCATCCTCGCGAGCAGGGATCGCGCCGGGCAGACGGGCGGCGCCGCCGACTGTTGTTGAGATTTTTTTCGGCTTTATACCTCGCGGGCCGAGGCATTGGAGCCCGATGCTCTGATGCACCCAAACGAACATGTACCTGTTTTAATTGAAGGAGAATTCATGAGATTGCGTGACCTGCCTGACCCCGACAACCTGCCCGCTCTGGACGAGCAGTATCTGGCCCGTCGCCCCGCGGCAGCATTGCCGGACCCCTTGGGGCATCCGCCGCGTATTCTCCTGCTTTACGGTTCTCTGCGGGAACGCTCATATTCCCGGCTGGCGGTGGAAGAGGCAGCGCGTGTTCTGCGTTTTTTCGGAGCGGAAACACGGATCTTCGATCCCTCCGACCTGCCCTTGCCCGATCAGGTGCGGGGCGACGACCATCCGGCGGTGCAGGAGCTGCGGGAGCACGCGATGTGGTCGGAAGGCCAGGTGTGGTGCAGCCCCGAGCGGCATGGCCAGATTACCGGGGTAATGAAGGCACAGATCGACCACATACCCCTGAGTATCGGCAGCATTCGCCCAACCCAGGGCCGCACCCTGGCGGTCATGCAAGTGAGCGGCGGCTCCCAGTCCTTCAATGCAGTGAATTCCCTGCGCCTGCTGGGCCGGTGGATGCGCATGTTCACCATTCCCAACCAGTCCAGCGTGGCCAAAGCTTACAACGAATTTGATGAGCAGGGCCGCATGCTCCCGTCCCCCTATTACGGCCGCATTGTGGACGTGATGGAAGAGCTCTACCGGTTTACGGTACTGCTTCGACCGCACATACCGGCAATGACTGACCGCTACTCGGAGCGCAAGGAGGCAGGCCGCCTACCCGAAGAAGGGGCAAGGGCGATGGGCGGCGCGTTCCGCCCGGATGAGGTAACGAGCCTGTAGCCCGGCACGGGTCCGCCGGATTTGTACGCTGGTTACGACTGGACCTGCTGACCGACCGCGCTGGCCAAAAAATAGAACTCGAGACCAAGGCCCCGCCGGCCCCAATGGATTGAGGAATAACCTTTATGCCGCTGGATACATCCGCCATTGCCGTATTCGCCAGTGTGGTGAAGCACTCAAACTTCGCGCGCGCGGCAGAGGAACAGGGGCTGACCCCCTCGGGGGTCAGCCGGGTCATCTCCCGGCTGGAGGAGCGCCTGGGTGTGCGCCTGCTGCAGCGCTCGACGCGCCGCCTGTCGCTGACCGAAACAGGGGCGGTTTTCCACCAGCGGGCACTGCAGATACTGCGAGATCTGGACGAGGCGGAGGCGGAGGCCTCGGCGGCCAGTCTTCAGCCTCGGGGGCTGCTGCGGCTCAGTGTGCCAGTGGTGTTCGGCCGCCAGCACATCGTGCCCTTGCTACAGCCGCTACGGGAGCTTTATCCAGAGCTATCGGTGGAGCTGACGCTGAGCGATCACTTTGTCGATCTGATTGAAGAGGGCGTGGACATGGCAGTACGTATCGGTGCTTTGGCGGATTCACGCCTGATCGTGCGGCGCCTGTGCGCCAACCGCCGCCTGCTGGTGGCCAGCCCGGACTACCTGAAGCGCCGCGGCGTTCCGCAGACGGCGGCGGATCTAAACGACCACGATTGCCTGGTCTTTACCGCACTGGACAGACCGCACCAGTGGCGGCTGGTCGGCCCTGCGGGGCCAGTGACCGTTTCCGCCGGCGGGCCGCTGGTATGCAACAATGGCGAAGCGCTGACCGAGGCCGCGAAGAATGGACTCGGCATCGCCCTGGGTGCCACCTTTTCCGTGTCCGCTGCGCTAAAATCCGGTGAGCTGGTGCGGGTGCTGCCGGACCACGAATTCGAACCCACAGCCATCCATGTCATCTATCCCTCCACCCGGCAGCTATCTCGCAAGGTGCGCGCAACCGTAGATTTCCTGGTGTCGGCCTTCGATGGCGTGCCAGCCTGGGATGCGGAGCTGCCGGGAGCGGTGCCCGCTTTTACCGCAAAGGCCTGAATATGTAATTCATGATCCGGGGGCAACAAACCCCTGATGGCCGCCCGCTTTTTACCCTGCCTCGCTGCCGTTAGAGTTTCTTCATTACGGTTCAATGAAGGAGACCGAAATTGAAACTAATGCGAACAGCCTTCCACAACCTGCCGCTGACGGCAGTCTCCATCGCCGCGACCGCCGCCGTTTTGCTGTCGCCGGCGCCGGCTGCGAAGGAGGCGCCGGGACAGGGCCACCGCATTGACGACGCTCTCTACCAGTTGGCTCCCGCCGCGGTGCTGGCACAAGGGCTCTACGAAGGGCCGACACCATTTGCTGATCTGCTGCGCTTCGGAGACTTTGGGCTCGGCGCCACCAATCACATCGATGGCGAGATCATCATCGTCGACGGCATCGTCTACCAGGCCGGCCATGCGGGAGGAAAACTGCGTGAGCTGGACCCAAGCGAGAAGAGCCCCTTCGCCTACATCAAGCTTTTTCGGGAGGATCGGCGCATAGAATTGCCGGCCGCAGGGAGCCTGGACGAACTGATACGGGAAATCGATCGTCGGCTGCCGACGCCGAACGTGATTTACGCCTTCCGTATTGAGGGCGTATTCGATTACCTGAAACTCCGCAGCGTGCCCCCTCAGGCGCCACCCTACCCGCCCATCGACGAGGTGGTGAAAGGGCAGTCGGTCTACGAACACAGGGATCTGGCCGGCACCATCGTTGCGCTCCGCTTCCCGTCTTACCTCAGCAGCACCTCCGGCAGCGGTTTCCATATGCACTTTGTCGACGCAAAGCGCCGCCTTGGCGGCCATGTACTGGACCTGCGCAGTCCGTCGCTGGAGGTGCCGGTAGACGAGAGCCACGGCCTCAACCTGATACTGCCCGACAGCCCTGCGTTCGAGGAAGCGGATTTCAGCACCGCGGGCGACGTTTCGGACGCCTACGAACGTGCCGTGCGCCCGAAGTGAGGACGACCGGCGAAATCCAGGCACCGGTTATCGAAGGGTCGAACCCGCCATCGAATTCTGCGCACGTGGCGAGTATTATCTGGAATCGAAAAAGGAGCGCTCAGTATGCCGGAAATTAAGCAACCATTACCGAAGGTCGTTTCTCTTGAAGAGTGGGAGGCGGCACTTAATCGATTACTCGTTAGAGAGAAAGAACTAACTCGGGCACGTGATGCGTTAAGCGCTGAGCGTAGAAGGTTGCCCATGGTAAAAGTGGATAATAACTACGAATTCCATGGAGACAAAGGGCCCACATCCTTCCTTGAACTGTTTGATGGGCGCCGTCAACTCATCGTTTATCATTTTATGTACGCACCTGACTGGAAGGCAGGTTGTGACGGGTGCTCTTGGGTTGCCGACGCCATGACTCACCCGGCCCATCTACATGCTCGTGATACTTCGCTTGTAATGGTCTCACGCGCGCCTTTAGAAAAACTCAAACAGTACAAATCACGCATGGGTTGGACGATCCCGTGGTATTCGTCTTATGGAAGCGACTTCAACTATGATTTCGGCGCAACTACAGCTGATGGCGAAACGCACGGAGTAAGCGTATTTCTCCGCAGCGGGAACGACATCTATCGAACGTACTTCTCAGGTGCGCGTGGAATCGAATATCTGGGCAGCCTCTGGACGTACCTGGACTTAACCCCATACGGCCGCCAGGAAACATGGGAGGACTCTCCTGAAGGTTGGCCGAAGACAGAACCGTATGTATGGAACCGACGCCACGACGAGTATGACGTTTAAGCAAATAGTCGCTGGTGATATCGATGAAGCTTCCATTATCCATGCTCCGCTCAAGGATTGCTCACCGGGCGCCCGACCTTGATGGTTCGACGGGATTCGACCATATCGGGCGTAAGTGAAACCAGGGCCAGGACGGCCAGAATCGCTCCGACCCACAACGGCGCACGGAGTCCATAGGCGTCGATCCCCCATCCGCCTGCCCAGGAGCCGATCACCACACCCAGGGTAATGAACGACGAGTGCACGCTATTGACCAGCATACGAGGGTTGCCAATGCTTTGCACCCGGGCAACCATCGCCGGATTCAAAGTGATGCCCACCAACCCGATGCCGATCATCGCCAGTAACGCCGCCACTTTGGAATCGGCCAATACCGCAAAGGCGGTCAGAAAGAGCGCATTGAGCACCAAGCCGATGATAATGACGGGACGGGTGTGCGATGTGGCATAGCGGGCAACGACCGAATTGCCTATCACTGTCGCGCCGCCGTATGCGAGCAATAGCCACGGTACGCTACGGGGGGAGTAATGGGTCACCTCAATAAGGATGGGTGCGAAGTAAGAGAATGCCGCGAATGTCGCGCCGATGATTAGCGTTGAGGTCGCCATGGCAAGCCACAGCCGCGGCTTGCGGAACACGGTGAGCTCTTGGCCGAGGTCGGCGGATTCTTTCGGGTGACCCAGATTTGGCAGAGTAGCCATAGTAACCGCAGCAACGACGATTGTCAGAAAGCCGACCACGCCGAACGACGCACGCCATCCCCAATGATCGCCGATCAGCGTCGAGAGCGGAAGCCCGAGCAAGGTGCCGACCATGAGTCCTTGCAGCGCGATTCCTGTCGCGCGGCCCCGCAATGAGGGCGCCGCAAGTTGAGCGACAACCGACAGGGCAACGCCGAAGAAGGCGCCCGATACCGTGCCCGTCAGGATCCGTGCGAACAGTATAAGTCCGTAGCTGCCGGCTACGACGGCAAGTGCATTCCCGATGAAGAAGACAACAAACAGCACGAGCAATGCATATTTCGGGCGTAGTCTCCCCACTGCCGTTGCAGCGAACGGACCGCCCAGGGCCATACCAAGAGCGAATGCCGTAATGAGGTAGCCAATCTGGGGGATGGTTGCGCCCAGATCAAGCGACATTTGCGGCATGAGGCCACCGACAATTAGTTCACTGGTCACCATGACGAAAATCCCGAGCGCCAGGACGTAAACGGATTTAGGCATACATAATTCCTCTAATCGAATACCTACGTGATTGTGTTTGTAAGCTTAAAGTGGTTTCCAAATTGCGTTAAGATTGCAAACATGAAACATTTAGTTGACAGAATAGAAACCTTAGGCGGGGCGCTGGAAGACGTGAGGGCATTCTGCTCGGTAGTGGAATGCGGCACGTTATCGGCCGCGGCCAAGCAAGCGGGCGAAACCAAAGGCGGTGTCAGCCGCCGACTTTCGCGGTTGGAGCGGCGCCTTGGCGTGGTATTGCTTGCGCGAACGCCACGCGCGGTGTCGGTGACAGAGGAAGGTTTAGCCTTTTACGACAAAGCGCGGGAAGCGCTAACCTGGCTGGACGATGCGGCGGAGGGAGCGCGCCAATCGCAATCGGTGCCACAGGGGCGTTTGCGCATCACCGCGCCGGTGGACTTGGGGATGGAGTTGCTGCCGGAGTGTCTTGTGCGCTTCCGCAAGCGGCACCCGCAAATAAGCATCGAGCTCATGGTCACGGATACGCCGCAAGACCTGGCGGCCCATCGTATTGATCTCGCTCTGAGAGTGCCCGCGGGCGAACTACCGGACATGGACTATCGGGCTTCGTCCCTGGTCGCCTATCGCATCGGCCTCTATGCTTCTCCAAGGTATCTTGCGGGGAAGGATGAACCACACACCCCGGCCGCGCTACCGACCCACGACTTGATCGGCGTCGACAATATAAACGGCGCGGCCCCATTGTATTTCTACGATCGCCGAGGCCGTATCGAGCAGGCATTCCCGCAACCGGTGATTCGCACAACGGACTTCGCCAGCGCCCTGCGCCTGACCCTCGCAGGCGGCGGTATCGCACCACTGCCCGAGCTGATTGCCGCTAGAGCTGCAGCTTCCGGCCTGCTTGTCAGAGTGTTGTCGGCATGGCACTTAGCTGAGGTCACGCTATATGCGATCAGCCTTTCCGGCCGAGACGCGCCGGCCCGTGTGCGCGTATTCAAAGATTTTCTACGCAAAGAGCTGACTCGGGAATTGAACGAATCGCTCGGGAGCTGATACGAGTGTGCTCCGACCATCGAATGAAGACCGCCGCCGGTGCATTCTCCTGCTTTATGGTCCCGGCACGGGTCCGCCGGGTTTGCATGCAGCCCCCGGCTGGACCTGCTGACCCCGGTCGCGCTGGCCCGCAGACGGAACTCGGGAGCAGAGCTTTTGTCGAAATCGCGGGCCAGCTTCCGCGTTGGCCCTCTCCAGAACGGCTGCCAAGACGCTGCAGCCACCCAGCCCCTCTCGCTTCAATCCCTACTGCCACGCTGTTTCGGTGCGTGCGGCAGCCAGGGAGGCATTCGACCTCAGCAGAAGTCGGCGCTATCATGCGAAACCTTGCTCGCAATGGATCGCGCAGGCCGGGCGATCTCTCAACGGTCCAGCAAAGGGTGCTTCCATTTGGTGAACGTCAGTCGCATACACTTATCGCCCCCCTTGCGCTATGGAGCCGCGACTGCGGTGGCGATCTCCGCCGTGCTGCTGTCCGCGCTGGTGCAAACACTTTGGGACTGGCAGTTCAGTCCGAGCATTCTGCTGGCCAGCGTAGTCGCGAGCCTGCTGTTGGGAACGGGTCCGGCAGTGCTCACGGCGGTACTGAGTTACGCACTCTCCGGCCTGGTGCTCGTTGGTCGCCCGTTCAGTCTGGATACCGGCAACCTCTCGGTCATTGATGCAAGCACGTACTTTTTGTCCTCTGGAGCGATTCTCGTCATCGGCACTCTTGCGCGGCGCACCATCGCGGACGCGCAGATCCGCACGCGGGAGGAGGAGACCCGGGCGCGGCTGGCCGCAATTGTTTCCGCTTCTGACGATGCGATCGTCAGCAAGTCGCTCGATGGAATCATCCGCTCCTGGAATGCAGGGGCCGAGCGGCTGCTGGGCTACAGCGCTGAAGAGATTATCGGTCGCTCCATCAACACCATCATTCCGTCTGAATTGTGGAGCGAGGAACGCGACATTATCCATCGCATCCGATCCGGTGAACGACTCGAGCACTTCGAGACGGTGCGCCTTCGCAAGGACCAGCAGCGAATCCATCTTTCCATCACTGTGTCTCCGATTCTCGATGATCGGGGCAGGGTGATCGGCGCCTCCAAAGTTGCCCGCGACATCACTGAAAAGAAACGCGCCGAAGCCGCTTTGCGAGCCAGTGAACAGCGCTTTCGCCGTCTGGCCGACGCCGCACCCGTATCGATCTGGATGACGGACCCCGACGCGAAGCCCTACTGGTTCAACAAGCGGTGGCTGGACTTTACCGGCCGCAGCCTCGAAGAGGAAATCAACGACGGCTGGCAGAGCAAGCTTCACCCAGACGACCGCAACACGATTGTAGAAACCTACGAGAGGCGGGTTGCGGCCCGCGAGCCCTTTAGCGCCGAGTACCGCCTGCGCCGCGCGGACGGGCAGTACCGCTGGATTCTGTCAAACGGGCTGCCCCTTTACGAGGATAACGAGCGTTTCGTGGGCTACGCCGGTTCGAGTATCGATCTGACCGAGCGCAAGGAAGCGGAAGACGCGCTGCGCACCGCCGACCGCCGCAAGAACGAATTCATTGCCACACTGGCCCACGAGCTGCGCAATCCGCTGGCGCCGATCCGTAACTCGCTCGAGATCCTCAAGCAGGCGAAACAGGACCCGGCCCTGCTAAACAAATCCCGAGACACGATTGAACGCCAACTCAACCACATGGTTCGCCTGGTGGACGACCTGCTGAATATCAGCCGCATCTCCCGGGACAAGCTCACCCTGCGGACCAGTGAAGTCGAACTGCGGGACGTAGTGCAGCAAGCCATTGAAATTTGCGAACCCCTCGCGAAGGAAATGGGCCACACCGTGGATGTGCAAACCCCCGACGAGCCGGTCTTTCTGGATGCCGATCCGGATCGGCTGTCCCAGGTACTCAGTAATCTGCTCAGCAATGCCTGCAAGTTTACCGATCCGGGCGGCCACATCACTGTGGACGCTAAACGGGAAGGCGATCAGGTGAGGGTTGCGGTGAAGGACAACGGCATCGGCATCGCTCAGAACCAGCTCGACAGCATTTTCGATCTGTTCGGGCAGGCTGATACCAGCCTCACGCGCACGGTCAGCGGCCTGGGTATTGGCCTGACTCTGGCGAAACGGCTTGCGGAACTCCACGGCGGCAGCATCTCCGTTCACAGTGAGGGGCTTGGCAAAGGCAGTGAGTTCGTGGTGGTGCTCCCTACGGTGGCAGCCCGGAACCTGCCTTCCAGCGAGCCCGGGGCACTGACCAATGTCAGCCAGACCTCCCGCCGGATTCTGATCGTGGAGGACAACACCGACAGCGCCGAGACACTGGCTATCTTGCTGCGCCTGAACGGCCATGAGGTGGAAGTGATTCACAACGGTCTCGAAGCCGTGGAGGTGGCCGAGCGGTTCACACCCGAGCTGCTCCTTTTGGACATCGGCCTGCCCGGTCTGGACGGGTACGAAGTGTGCCGGCGCATCCGGCAGCGGCCGTGGGCCGAAGCTGCGGTCATTGTCGCGCTCACCGGATGGAGCCAGGACGAGGACCGCCAGCAATCGGCGGCAGCTGGGTTCGACTATCACATTGTCAAACCGGTCAGTTATTCGGCTCTGAGCGATATTCTGGCGCAGGTCTCTGCCAACGGTGACTCAGTGGAATGCCCACAGCGTTCCCTGGCCCGACACTGACAAGCCTATCAGCGGTGAAACTTCCCGCGATCCATTAAAACGCACACGCAGGTTGGCCCTCTCAGCCGGACCGGATTGTGGTCCGGATCTTGTTTCCCTATGGGGAGTTCCGCCCCGGAAATTTTCAGCTTCACAGCCCGGCAGAAGCTGCCCGCTAACAATGGTCGTACGATCCAGGGCAGCGCACAGGCCAGGAAAGTCTCTCGTCAGGTGAAACAATATGCGCATTCTGGTCGCCAACGACGACGGCATTTACAGCCCCGGCATTTTTGCCCTGGCCCAGGCTGCGGAGGATTTCGGCGAGGTGCGCATTGTCGCGCCGGACGTGGAGCAGTCCTCCATGGGTCACGCGGTTACTGCCAGCCGGCCGCTTACCCACAAAAAGACCCCCATCCACCACTTCGACGCCTGGCGAGTCAATGGTACACCGGCTGATTGTGTTTCCCTTGGCGTGTCCATCTGGGGGAAGGTCGATCTGGTGCTGTCGGGGATCAACCTGGGGCTGAATATCGGCAACGGTTGCTGGCATTCCGGAACGCTGGCGGCCGCCAAACAGGCGGCGTTGTTGGGTTTGCGCGGCATTGCTTTAAGCACCCCCATGGAAAACGAGGAGCCGGATTTCGACGCGCTCAAACCCAGCGTGAGGGAAGTGCTTGAACAGGTGATTGCCTACGATTTCCCGCTGCTCAACGTCAATCTTCCTCCCCGCCCGCAAGGTGTACGCTGGACCCGACAGTCCGTTCGCCACTACAACGGCAGCATCACCCCTGGCACGGACCCGCGCGGCCGTCAGCATTACTGGTTTCATGAAGTTCCCGTCGAGGAAACTGAGGAAGATACGGACCGCTGGGCGGTGCAGAACGGTCTCACCTCAATCATGCCTGTGCGCCTGGACCTCACGGACCATGAAGAGCTTGCACGAGCTCTACAGCGCTGATCACATTGACCGGCCAGGCGATTGACTTGACTTATATTTTGCTTGGGGTAGGCTCTTGAATCATCAAGTTACTTCATTCCTTTGAGCAAGACTGTGAAAAAACTGCTTCGATTTTTCTTTTGGAGAACAACTCCGATCTTTCCCTCCTAAGGAGCGCATTCGGCGCTCCTTGTTTCTGCACGTTTCGCGTTTTTCTGTTTTCAAAATTCGCTTCGGAATCCGTCCATGCTGATGTCTGCGGTCAGAGCGTTTCACGGCGCTCTGCACAGTCGCGTCCAAGAGCTGTCTCTTACTCACCTGTGGGGGATGAAATTGAATCACCTGAATATTGCCTCTCTATTGGAGCAACTGGAATCCGGAAACCAGTGCAATCGGCACAAGGATCTGTCTGTGCGCCTTGGCTCGCGGGTAACCCTTGTGGAGAAGCAGTCCGAATCACTGCAGGTTTTTACTCTGGTCGGCCCCAGTGGCAGCGCTCCCGAGAAGGGGAAGTTGTCTTGCTTCTCGGCACTGGGCGCGGAGCTCATGGGGAAGACTGTAGGGGAAACCGTCCAGTTTTCCGTGTTGTGTCGGGAAGTGGTGTTCAAGATTGTTCGCATTGAGCAGCCCTGATTTGCTTCCGCGGTACAGCACCTGACCCCTTCATGTTGAAAAAGGAGGTGATTCATCATGCTTGCCGGGGCTTGATAGGACCTGTGCTCCAACCCACAAGTGAACCTGGAGGATTGAATCATGGCCAGAAACGAGAAGAAGAAACCGGAGAAAACGCTCAAGGAAAAGAGACGCTTGAAAAAGGAGAAACGCAATTCCGCCGAACAGCGGGAACGGTGACAAACAACCTTCGGCGCACCAGAAGGAGCTGGTGCGCCGTTTTTGCTATCACATCTTTGCGTAGGCGTGCCCGCCATCAACGGCAATGGTATCCCCCACCACATAGTCCCCCGCGCGAGACGCCAAAAAGATTGCGGTGCCCGCCATATCTTCCGGTGTACCGATGCGGCCGAGCGGCGTGGCTGCTGCGGACTCTTCTTCGTGATCGCGCGCGTGGCGGTTCATTTCCGAGGCGAACGGTCCCGGTGCAATGGCGCTTACCACGATACGGTCCTTGACCAGCCGGGCTGCGATGCGGCGGGTGAGGAAAATCAACGCCGACTTCGACGCGTGATAGGAATAGGTTTCCCAGGGGTTGAGGCGAATGCCATCGATGGAGGCGATGTTGATCACCTTGGCGGGCTTCTGGTCGGAGGCCGAAGACTTCAGCAAGGGATACATGGCCTGGGTGAGAAAGAACGGGGACTTCACGTTCAGGTCCATCACCTTGTCCCAACCGTGCTCGGGGAATTCCAGGAAGTCCGCGCCCCAGGCAGCACCTGCGTTGTTAACCAATATGTCCAGCTTTTCTTCCCGCTGGCGGATCTCTTCAGTGAGCGCCTTACAGCCGTCAACGGTTGAGATGTCCATGGGAATGGAGATGCAGCGGCCATTGCCCTGGGACAATTCAGCGGCGGTCGCATCGCATTGATCGGCTTTGCGGGAGGAGATGTAGACTTTCGCGCCCTGGGCGATAAAACCCGCTGCGATCATCTTACCGATCCCCCGCGAGCCGCCGGTCACCAGCGCGGTGCGCCCTTCCAGTGAAAACAGATTCTCGAACATTTATTGGCCCTCATCAGTGTTGTTTATAGGTTGTTTGAATAGGTCGGGGCGGAGTATACCGCGAGATTTTTTGCATAACCTCCATTGACCTCAACTTACGTTGAGGTTCTATCGTTGCCGTCCGGCTCGCGGACCGTATGCGCGAGCGTTTGCAGATAAACAGGGAGGCAATGCATGTCCGCAACAATCGACTCCGGCAAGCCGTCATTACCGACCGACTCATCAACCCGCTGGGGGGCCGTGGTGACCCTGGCCCTCGCGACTCTGGTGGTCGCCAGCGAAATGACTCTTGCGGCCATGGCGCTCCCGCTGATCAGTTCCGAATTCGCAATCTCCCCGTCGGCAACCGCCTGGGTTCTTCTCGCATACACCCTGCCGCTGGTGGCTCTGGCAATTCCCGCGGGGCGCTGGGTGGACGGTGCGGACGTGCGGCTGGTGTATCTGTGTTCCTTGACTCTTGTGGCCCTCACGGGCATCGCATCGGCCTGGGCCCCTTCCTTCCCTGTTCTGCTTGCCAGCCGTGTGCTGCAGGGCATGGCTTCCGCGCTCTACCTCGCGGTGTACATGCCCGTTGTGGCCACCAGCGTAGGTCCCGCCGTGCGGGGTCGCGCCATCAGCATTATCGCCAGCATCATGATGCTGGGCAGCGTGGCTTTGACGCCCCTGGGCGGCCTGGTGGCGGAATCGTTTGGGTGGCGCGCAGTGTTTTTGCTCAAGGTTCCGTTTCTGGCGATCGTTGTTGTTCTCGGTCATCACCTGCTGGCCCGCACCCATGTTGGAGCGCCCTTGCGCCAACGTCTGCCGGTACCGAGCGTCTCGCTTCTGGTAGAAAGTTTGTTGATCGGGGCGGGAACCACCGCCCTGCTGCTCGGGCTGGAAAGATCAGGTGCGGACCCGTTACTGGCCGGCGCGCTGGGCGTGGCCGGTCTGGCCGTACTGATGGCCTGGAAGCAGCTCGAGTTTTCCCGCCCCATTGTCGCATTGCTGGCGCGTCCGCGATTTGCCACACCGGCCCTGTCGCTGAGTCTCATTGCGGCCATTACCGGGCTTACCGGTTTTACCTTGCCCTTCTTTGTGCTGGAAGTGGTCGGCGCGGGACCGCAAGCACTGAGCATCGTCATTATGAGCTTTGTGCTTGCGGCGGCCGTTATTTCACCCGTTGCAGGAGGGCTGGCGGACCGGTGGGGGCCGCTTCCGGTCGCCACTGCGGGGGCCGCTCTGACCGCGCTTGCCCTGCTCTCCTTTCTGGCTCTGGGGCCGGATGCAACCCTGATTGAACTGACCCTCTGCACGGGGGCCGCAGGTGCGGGAATGTCCGTGTTCAACGCACCGAATATGGCCGCCATGCTCCAAGCGGCGCCCGCGGACATGACCGGTACCGCGAGCGGAATTTCCGGTGTGGCACGGATGCTCGGCTCGACCATGGGGCCCGCGACCGCCGCCATCGTATGGACCGCAAGCGACGGCGGCACCAGTGCTCTGCACAACACGGTGCTGGTCCTTGCAACCATGGCCGGCGCCGGATTTGTAGCGCTCTTGTTGGGCAACCGCTCGTTGGCTGTCGCACCGGGACAGCCGAACGCGATGGAAGTGGCGCCACAGGCGCGTGATGGGCGATAGCGCCACGATTTGCGGGCTTGAGTGCCGGCCCGGAGGCCGGCACCCACCTCCACGGCTCGCCGGTGTTTTGTCGCCGGCTTTGTTCGGTAACCGCAGCGCCAACTCATGCATAAAACGGCACCACGTCACTGTTTATTTTCTGAACACCCGGTAGCGTTGGTTTGCAACGGAAGGTTCATGGGGTTTTTCCGTTACTTCTTTGCGGATGTATATCGCATCACCGTTCTAAAGGAGAAGGAAAATGAACAACATGCCTCTGATAAAACTGCGGGTGTTGCGGGTCGCGCTGTTCGGATATGTGTCGGTGGTTGCCATGGATGTAACCACCACGCTCAAGTTCGAAGGCGATCCGGTAACCATTCAGATGCTGGTGCTCGGGCTGTTGTCGCTGGCGACCATGACCATCTCGGCGCGCGACCCGCGCAAACGGCGTTCGAATCCCCTGTCGGATTTGGTATCCGAAGACGGTGGATACCGTTTGGTTCAGCAGCCAGACGGTGGCCTGACCCTGTATCGGACTCCTGAGGCGCATCCCCTGTGGTCCTCGAAGCGAAAAACGCGCAAGAAGTGCGGGGCGGAAGCATCTGGCAAAACGTCACCCCGGTATATTGTGTTTGTGTGCGAGTAAGTGCCTTTGTGTTGGGTTACGGCAAACAACCGAGACTCTGCCGAACCGGTAGGTTGGGTTGAGCGAAGCGTAACCCAACACAGGGATGCCTCATTGTTGGGTTACGGCCTACGGCCTAACCCAACCTACGGGAATTGCCGAACCGGTAGGTTGGATTAGCGAAGCGTAACCCAACAGAATAATAAACCTTGCGCCTCCGCCCAACCGGCCTGTAGCTTGCTCCAAAGTCGACCATCGAGGAGATCGCAATGACCAGCCCCATGCCTGCCGTATTTCTCGGCCACGGCACGCCAATGAACACCCTGGACTCCAACCGCTACACCGAGGCCTGGAGCCAATTCGGCGCGTCGGTACCAAGACCGCGGGCGATTCTCGCCATATCCGCCCACTGGTACATCAACGCCACGGCAATCACGGCCATGGCCCGCCCTCGGACTATTCACGATTTTTACGGCTTTCCCCAGGAGCTGTTCGACGTGCAATACCCAGCGCCGGGCGCACCGGACGTGGCGAGGGAAGTTGCCGAGCTGCTGCAGCCGGAGCACGTGGGCCTGGACGAAGACAGTTGGGGCGTTGATCACGGCACCTGGTCCGTGCTGGTTCACGCTTTTCCCGAAGCCGACATTCCGGTGCTCCAGCTTTCCATCAATGCCGCGCAATCCTTCGATTTCCATTTGCAACTGGGCGCTCGCCTGGCACCACTGCGGGACAAGGGCATTCTCATACTGTGCAGTGGCAACGTGGTGCACAATCTCAGGCAAATGGCGCGCGACCAGAGTGATGCCGCCTTCGACTGGAACCGCCGTTTCGACGAAGCGGCACTGGACATCATGACTCACAAACCCGAGCGGCTCCCCAGTCTGCAGGATCACCCCGATTTCCCCCTGGCAGTACCCACCGACGAACACTTTATTCCCCTGCTCTATCTGGCGGGCCTGGCCTCTGCAGCAGCCGCGCCGGCGGAAATGTTGATTCAGGGTTACGCCATGGGTTCCTTGTCCATGACGTCCTATGCGCTGGGGTGTTGTGGCGATCTGAAGTCCCACGACTCGCGCGGAGCGCCGCCGGTCACAGATGTTCCGGGAGAGCAGACGAATCTGTGATGATTCCTGTGCGGAGCCGGCGCGGTTGGGGTTGGGGTTGGGGAAGGAACTGCGTGTTGGGTTACGGCCTTCGGCCTAACCCAACCTACGGGAACTTGCCGGACCAGTAGGTTGGGTTAGCGAAGCGTAACCCAACGTGGGGTGCATTGTTGTTACGGCCTGCGGCATGGGGTGCCTTGTTGTTGGGTTACGGCCTCTGGCCTAACCCAACCTACGGGAACTTGCCGGACCGGTAGGTTGGGTTAGCGAAGCGTAACCCAACACTAATCGTTGCTGATGATTACCTTCAACGCGGACTCCTTGCCGGCGTTACCGAATACCTCATAGGCTTTCATGAACTCGTCGAACTTGAAGCGGTGGGTGATCAGGCTCGCCGGCTCGAGGGTGCCGGATTCGACGGTTTTCAGGAGCATGGGTGTGGTGTTGGTGTTGACCAGGCCGGTGGTGAGGGTGATGTTCTTGATCCACAGCTCCTGGATCTGGAGGTCCACGCTTTTGCCGTGAACGCCGATGTTGGCAATGTGACCGCCGGGCCGGACGATCTGCTGGCAGACGTCGAAAGTTTGCGGAATGCCCACTGCTTCAATGGCCACATCCACACCATCCTTGGTCTGGTCGGCAATCAGTTTGGCCACATCGTGCTTGCTGCTGTTGATGGTGTCGGTCGCGCCGAACTTTTTGGCCATCTCCAGCCGTGCATCATCCAGGTCGATCATGATGACCCGGGAGGGTGAGTAGAACTGGGCGGTGAGCAGCGCCGCCATGCCGATTGGGCCGGCCCCCACGATGGCCACCACATCCCCCGGTTTGACTGCACCATAGAGCACGCCAATTTCGAACCCGGTGGGCAGAATGTCGCTGAGCATCACCAGCGCCTCTTCGTCGGCACCGGACGGAACGGGGTAGAGGCTGTTGTCCGCGTGGGGAATGCGCACGTACTCGGCCTGGGTGCCGTTGATCAGGTGGCCGAGAATCCAGCCTCCGTCCTCGCAGTGAGAGTACATCTGGCGCTTGCAGTACTCGCACTTGCCGCAGGAGGTGATGCAGGACATGAGCACGCGGTCGCCCTTCCTGAAGTTGCTGACCGCGTCGCCCACCTCTTCGATAACCCCCACACCTTCGTGCCCCAGGACCCGGCCACTGGTAACGGCGGGCACGTCGCCCTTGAGAATGTGGAGGTCCGTGCCGCAGATGGTGGTTTTCAGAACTTTGATGATGGCATCAGTGGGCTTTTCAATGGTTGGTCGGGCCACCTCTTCCCAGGATTTTTGACCGGGCCCCTTGTAGACAAGAGCGTTCATTGATTCCGCCATGATTTTCTCCCTCGTAGTTTGCAGCGTCCATTTCAGCCTTCCCGGTTAACGGGGGCTGCGCACAAGCTTTAGCGTTCACGGGTGTCGGCAACAGCGCGGCTTGCGCTTAATTTGAGAAGCCGTCCCGCGCCGCCCTGGCGCCCGTCCTCGAGCAGCCATACCGTTCCGTCCGGCGCCTGCTCCACTTCGCGGATGCGATCGCCCATATTAAAACGCTCTGCCTCCTCGGCACCATCACCCTGGAACTCGATGCGCACCAGCGACTGGGATGAGAGTCCGCCGACCAATGCGCTGCCCTTCCAGTCGGGGAACTCCTCTCCGGAATAAATGATGAAGCCGGCCGGGGAAATGACCGGCGTCCAGGTTGTGACGGGCGCCTTGAATTCCGGTCGCGTGGAATGGTCGGGAATGTCAGTGCCATCGTAGTGAATGCCTTCGGAGACCACGGGCCAGCCGTAGTTCTCGCCTTTTTCGATCAGGTTCAGTTCGTCGCCGCCCTGTGGGCCCATCTCGTGGGCCCACAGTCGCCCCTGATCGTCAAACACGATGCCGAGCATGTTGCGATGGCCCAGTGTCCAGATCTGGGCGGCCACCTCACCCTCGGAGGCAAAAGGGTTGTCATCCGGCACCGAACCGTCGTCGTTCAGGCGCAGAATCTTGCCAAGGTTTGCACTCTTGTCCTGGGCCGGGTCCAGCTTCTGCCGGTCCCCTGACGTGACCCACAGATGCCCGTCCGGACCAAACAGCAGGCGATGGGAATAGTGTCCCTCACCGGACACCTTGGGCTCCTGGCGCCAGATCACTTCCAGATCCTCCAAGGCGCCACCATCCTCCGCCACGGCCAGCCGCGCCCGCGCAACCGCTGCGCCCCGGGTGTCCCCTTCGCCCGGCTCCGCATAGCTGATGTAGATGACCTGGTTGTTGGCGAAGTCCGGGTGCAGGGCCACGTCGCCGAGACCACCCTGCCCGCCGAAGGCGACCTCCGGGACGCCTTCGATCTGCTGTGGCTCCGCGCCTTCGCGGAACAACAGCAGTTCGCCCTTCATTTCGGTAATCAGCGCGGCGCCGTCCGGCAGAAATGTCATGGCCCAGGGTTGTTCAAAGTCGGCCAGTTCCTCGGCGTTGAAAGGCGGGTCGGCGTTCTGGCTTTGAGCGATGGCTGGCAAACCTGAAAGCAGCGCAAGGGGCAGGATGAATAGCAGATGGAAGCGCATGGATCCTCCTTGTCACGGGCGGCGGGTCGGGGTGATCCAAAAGTGAGTGCAACGTGGGGGCCAGCTCTGTGCCGGGAATGGAGGCGCGCGCAGTCCACAGTGATGGCGATCGGCGAAACCGTTACTGACTCGCTTCGTTCCAGGCCGCGGCCGCCAGTGGGGCGATGCCTTGGGCGCGTGGCCATTCGGGATGCTGCGCGCGCAACTCGCTATCAACGACAGCGGCCGCTTCCTCGGCGGATTTCCCCTCCCCCTTCAGGGCCAGCGCACGGTCGCGAATGGCTTCCACCAGGCGCCGGTTGGCCGGAATCAGTGAAGCCGTGCCGAAGGCGCCGTGGGCGGGAACGATATTGGCGGGCTCCATGGCCTCCAGCACCTCGAACGCGTCCAGCCAGGCTTTAACGCTGGAGCCTCGATTTGCAGCCAGGAACGACTCCTTCATCAGCACGTCGCCCGCGAACAGAACCTGATCCTCTTCCACGAAGAAGACGGTGTCTCCCTGAGTGTGGGTGGGGCCAACCACCTGCATGTGAACCGTTACGCCGCCCAGATCCAGCGCGTAACGCCGGTCGAAGATTATATCCGCGGGTCGCTGCTCCACGCCTTCCAGCAGCTCGGCCATTTGCGGACTGCGCCGCTCGAAGTAGCGAATGATCGCACGTCCGCGGTCCGCGAACTCCTGCTCCTGAACGCTGGAATTGATGTAGGTGGCGGACTCGGGAAAGGCCAGGTTGCCCGTGGTGTGCTCCGGGTGGAAGTGGGTGGTGGCAATGTACAGGGCGTCGGTGTTGCTCACCTTGCGCGCCTCGCGCAATACGGCTTCGCCGTTGCGCCGGCCCATGCCGGGGTCAATAACCAGGGTTGCGCGCTCACCGACCACGATGCCGACGTTGGGCACGGCGGGCGCGTTGGCATCCGGGATGGCGTAGGTGTGTTCCCCCAGTTGCACCGTAGCGCCTTCGCGAACGTAGGGGCCGGTCTCCTGGGCCAATGCCGTGGCGGCCGTCAACATGAAAAGCGGCCAGGTGAGCAAGGATTTTTTCATTATTTCTCCCGCCGTTCACAATCGTGCCCGCCCCGGTACAGACCGAGCGGGCACGATTGTAGACAAAGGCTGGTACCGGGCCAAGCAATGGCTGCCGATCTGCGGCCTCAGGGCGCAAGATGCACTTCGCGGCTGGCCTTCTCGTCAGTCCCTTCCGGGCGAGGGTCCATCCGCGCGATGACTGCCGGACCCAGGGCTTCGTCCGTATAGCGCTCGGGCTTTGCCAGGAGGTCAGCGGGCCGGGCCACATCGCCGCGGCTGTAATCACAAACACCATCCGGGAAGATGGCTTCCAGCTCGCGCTGGTAGGGTCGCATGTCCACATTGCCGTACTCCCCGCGGGAAATAGCCCGGGACACCGGCTGCAGGTGGCATTTGAACACATCGCCAGTCACGTCGCCGCCGGCCACTTCGCGGGAGGTCTTGTAGCGGGGGTACGCGGTCATGCAGGCGCCGGCGGGCTGGCCATTCCACTCGCCGTCCCACACCGTATCACCCTGGGCAATCACATTGCCGCGCGCATCCAGGCATTTGTCCGCTGCGGCTGGCGGCCGGTTCTCGGCGATGGTGCGGTTCGGGTTCTTGCGGATGTTTGTCATCCACTGGTCCATCACCTCCACCGCGTGAACGATTGGATTATGCTTTTTGTGGGCCATCCAGATTGCCTGGTTGTCCGCGTGCCCCTGGGCCTCGATAAGCCGCTGGCGGGCTGCGAAGGAGGCGGTGGAGTGGTGCATATCCAGGTCTTTCTCCAGATAGTGGCGCACGTCAAGGATGGGAATATCCGCATGGCCCA
Organism: Gilvimarinus sp. F26214L; assembly: GCF_054401055.1. Lineage (NCBI taxonomy): Bacteria > Pseudomonadati > Pseudomonadota > Gammaproteobacteria > Cellvibrionales > Cellvibrionaceae > Gilvimarinus > Gilvimarinus sp. F26214L. Next base: position 36,330 of record NZ_JBTIYG010000018.1, read on the forward strand.
CAAACACATGGCCGGAACGGTACGCGGCTTCGATCGCTGCAATGCTGCCTTCAGTGCGCCTGGCAGGAGAGCGGCCATCGCTGTGATACATGTTGTGATGGCTCCAGAACGAAAGGTCCACCGGAAAGATGTTCCCCGCCAGGAGCCACAGCTTCTCCGGCTTCATTTCGTGTGGCTTTTTCCATCCCCCCAGGAAACGGTTCAATCGGAGAAAGTCATTCGGGCTGATCTGGCCCTCACGCAGGGCGCGCAAGCCGTACTGAACGCCCACATTGTCCCAGGTGGAGTTGGCGAAACCTTGCGCGTCCACTCCATAGACATACTTCAGATCGTCCCAATGGCTGAAGTGAACCTGTTCCTGCACCTCCGGAGAAAAGCTGCTTTTGAAGTGAACGAAGGTGGGGTTGTGCACCAGAGGCGTGAGGCCCCGCCAGCCCTGAATGCACTCGGTGGCGCCCTTGCCCAGTTCGGGAATTTTGCCGCGCAGCAGGTCCACCACGGCCTGCACCTCCGTGAAGCGATTGTCCGCTTCCGAATTGGCGCTCAGCCCCTGAATCCAGCTGCGGTTTTCCCATACGCGCCACAGTGGGTTCTTGGCGTCGGTGACGTCGAAGTAGTATTCCAGAGGCTCGCAGTCCATGGTGCTGATGGTCTGGGTCACCATGTCCGGATAGGAGTACAGGGGAATGGCCGCGTCCAGCAGGCCGGGATGGTTCTGGGCGATCAGATACTGTTGGATGGCGCCGCCGGAGCCGCCGATTCCGACCGTATAGAGGGGATCCCCGTACAGGGAAACAAACTGACGCTTGAGCCGGGCCGCCGTATCTTCCGCCAGCCACATGTTGTAGTGGTTGCTGGTCTGGGTGCCGGTGGAGTAAAGCATGGCGTAGCCCTGCTCCAACTGGTCAAAGCCCCGTTTCAACACATCGTTGGGCTTGATGCGGCCCTGGCGTTTGCCGATGCCCACTCCACCGCGGAACTGGTAGATCAACTTTTTATTCCAGTGGTCGGGATTGGGTGCGTCCACAGTTTCTTCGCTGCCGCGCAGGGCCACCATGAGGTAGTGATAGCGATTGATGGTGCCGGATTCCAGCCGCACGACGAACGGAACCTCCCTTCCGTCCACCTCGATGGTGGCGATGTCACCATCGGCTTCTTCCAATGGAAAAAATTCCCGGGTTCCCTCCCGGTTGTAATAGTAGCTCGCAGTGGTGGGGTGCGAGCAGTTCATGCTGTATCCCACAACATTCTCGGGATCGATCTCGCCATCTTTCAGGCCGTAGACCGGCACACCCATGCCGCTTTGGTTATCCACCAGTGGTTGGGCATCGGTGACCTGGTTTTCTCCGCAGAGAAAGGGGTAGTCAAGCGGGCCGGCAAACAGCGGGGCGACCGGACCGACCTCGCCGAGTTTGATGGGGAACCGGAAAGTTTCGGCCGGCCTTCCCGCCACTCGGGGGTGGGGGCCGGAGTAGGGAGCCACGGGCTCCCGGGGGTCGAAGTTGTCCGGCAGTGCGAGCACCGGGGCCAGCGGTGGCTCTTTCATGACGTGAACGGACTCCGCCAGGTAGGCGAAGCCCACACCGCCGGCGCCAAGAAACAAAACCAGGAAGCCAATGGACAGTTTCGCTAACAATCCCATAGCAGACCTCTACGGCAGGTTTTTGTAGGTTGGAGTCTTTTTCGTGCAGTTTTTACAGACGAGTACGCGAACTTGCGCGATGGAATGAATCCCTCATTGGTGCAACAGTTGCGACAACGTTGCCGCTGAAATTGTTGCGCGAACTTAGCCTTATCCGCCAACTGCCCGTCGTCCTGCGGATCGCTTCATGAATTCGTCGCCCATGCCATCGGCGGAACCCTTAAGCACCCATTCAGTGACGAAGGCCTGCGGATGAACTGCGGTCGACTGCAAGCCTCCCTGCAATCGATAGCGCGAGGAGGTGCAAGATTCGGGCGGCGTTGGTGGACTATCGGGTTTGACACGCGGTTTCAGACGCGCGGCGAAGGGCCGGGTTAGCAGCCACACACCTGGAACGGTTGATAAGTCCAATCGCGGCATTGCTCTCATATGCGGCGCGGCGCCGTCCGGTATCCACAGAAGCTGTGGGCAAGTCTGTGAACAAACAGCGCGGTGCCCCACATCACCGTCGCTGGGCGATCGGATCAGTTAACGCACAGCGCCCGACGGCTGGTCCGGCGGATCACAAACGGTTTACATGGCGCTACGCTTCGTCTATGCTGAACCTGTTTTTTTGTACAGTATCCGCGAGGAGAACAAGGCATGGCAGTTGTAGCAGTTTGGAAATGTGACCGGGACGGCAGTATGTTTGATGACAAGAAAGCGGCAGACGAACACGACAAGATGCTGGAACTGGCGGAGTGCATTACCTGCCTGATCGAAGCAGAAGTGCCAGGCGTGGGCGACGAAGCAGCGGAGAACATCGGTCTGGTGCTGGCCAGGCGCAAGGACGATCTGGCCAAGGCATGCAAGGGTAAGCCGGAATTACTGCTCCCGGGGGATGAAGCAGCAAGCACCGGGGAACAGGAAGACAGTGGCAGCCTGCGAGCCGTGGGTGGCTGAATGAGGTGAGATCATCCGCCGCTCAGTGCGCCTACAATTTGTATCCGGGCTCCGGCTTGTAGGCGCACATCCAGGCGCCGGACCATGTTTTCCCCCACAAAGATAGCGACGTGCCGGCGGATGCGCTCCTGTTCATCCACGATGCGAAAAGCCAGGCCGCGATAGCGCGTATCCAGCGCGCGAATCACGTCCAGCAGCGTCGCGCCCTCCTCCCTGCCGCCGAGGTCCGCGGCCTCCAGATTCAAGTTGCGCGCACCGCCGGTGTAGCGATCCAGCTGACTGGGCAACACAACCCGAATCACGCGCCCACCACCTCCACTGAGTAGATGTGGGGAAGATCCATGGCAAGGGGCCGCCAGCTCTCCCCTTCGTCAAAGCTCCCCCAAAGTTGGCCGTTTGTGGTGCCCAGGAATAATCCCACCGGCTCCGAATCCGCCCCACACGGGCCCACCGCCATGCACTGGCGTTTGACCGTCCACCAGGCCTGTTGCCGGGGAAAGCCGTCGTCGTGGCGCGTCCACGAAGCACCCCCATCGCGGGTGCGGTAAACCGCTGGCTTGCCGCCCGGACTGGTGCGGGGCCACAGGCCGGAGCCATCCATGGGAAACACCCAGGCGGTATCCACGTCCCGGGGATGCACGACAATGGGAAAGCCGATGTCCCCAACTTCTTGAGGCATGTTGTCCCCAATGCGCTCCCAGCGGTCGCTCCGGTCCCGGTCCATGCGGTAGATACCGCAGTGGTTCTGGTGGTAAAGGCGATTGCTGTCGCGCGGGTGCATGACCATACAGTGGGGATCATGGCCGTACTCGTATTCGCTGCCGTCCTCTTTGGGCGGGAAGAAGTCCGTCGCCACGCCCCGGTTGAGCGGGTGCCAACTGTGGCCTTCGTCCAGGCTCTCGAAAATCCCGCCACTGGACATTCCCAGCAGCAGATGACGCGGGTCACTGTGGTCCACGATGATGGAATGAAGCTTGGGGCCGTCCGGGGTGCCATCCTTGTCGCCGCCGCGCCAATGGAAAAAGTCCGGGTGGGCATTGAAGCCTTGCACCTCCTCCCAGTGAGCGCCGTGGTCATCACTGACAAAGAGCCCCTGGGGTGAAGTGCCGGCATACCAGCGCTCCGGCTGGCTCGGATGGCCAGGCGTCAGCCAGAACACGTGGTCCACACTGCGCCCCTCTCCTTCGTCCCCCGCTTTCGCAAACCGCGGCGGACGTTCGGCCTCAGTCCAACTTTCACCGCCGTCCTCCGAGCGGAACAGGCTCGGCCCCAGGTGGCCGCCACCGATGGTCATAAGCCGCCGCCGGGTGTTGCGCGGGTCAGCCACATAGTGGAACACGGAGGAGCCGAGATGGTTGGGTCCGTGAATATTCCAATTGGCCTGTTGGGGATTACCGCTCACCGCCCAGGCCCCTTTGCGGGTGCCTACCAGAATGGTTGTGTCGTTGTTCATGATCGAATCCCTTGTTCGCCCGAGCCGAGTGATCAGTCAACCGCAGTCCGTCACGACCTCCTGCCCAGAACCATGTGTATCACCGAATCGGAAGGCGTATGGCGCTGGACCTCATAGCCCAGTGCAGGCAGGTCGAGCCCGGCAAAGAGATTTTCCCCCTTGCCCAGTACAACCGGGCTCACGGCAAGATGCATGGTGTCGACCAGCCGCGCCTCAAGATATTGCCGGATGGCGGCCACCCCGCCGCCGAGACGTACATCTTTACCCCGGGCAGCATCCCGCGCCTGCTCCAGGGCGGCGTGAATGCCTTCGGTCACGAAGTGGAAGACGGTGCCCCCCTCCATGGTGACGGGCTCCCGGGGGTGATGAGTCAACACGAACACCGGGCAGTGGTAGGGCGGCTCATCACCCCACCAGCCGCGCCAGCTTTCGTCCGGCCAGGGGCCGCGCACCGGTCCGAACATGTTGCGGCCCAGTATCCAGGCGCCCACATTCTCGAAACCCTGTTCGATGAAGTCGTTGTCCACACCGGTCGCGCCGCCATCGTTGCCAAACATCTGGTGGAAGCGACGGGTTTTGAACGCCCATTGGTGGAGCGCCTCGCCGCCCCGCCCCAGGGGATGCTCCAGGTCCTGGTCGGGCCCGGCCCCATAACCGTCCAGAGAGATTCCAAAACAGTCGATTCTGAGTTTGCTCATCAAGTCCTCGCTGGGTTTTCATGGGGCAGACGGCTGCACCTCGCCCCCTTGTGAGTTCACAACAGTTCGTTCAAAACAGAACTGGCTGCCATTGGTCGTTCCCTCTGCCGACAAATCGACATCTTCGCTACCCGAGACCGAACATCGGCACCAATCCCTGCCTGTTCGGCAGTGGGCCTGTGGGAGAATACCCCGCGCTCACCTCCCGGCCCACTGAATCGTTCCGGGCCCGAGTCACTCACCCAGTTTGGCGACTCAGCATTGACGCAACAACCCACTGCCGTGTTACGCGCTCGCGATACGGATCGGGTCCTCATACAAGGAGACGTGCCCATGGAGGCCGGAATCATTCGTTTTGGAAAAAGCACCATCAAGCGTTTGTTTGGTATCAATACGTTCGGCGACCAGGTTCACCGGATTTACGACGAGAAAGAGTACCTGGAGGCCTACGCGGAGCATACAGATCTACGCGTGGAAGCGGATCCCCGCGAGGCGATCGGCGGCATGTGGGAGGAAATCGGACGGCTTCAGTTCGATTTTTTGCTCAGCCGCAAACTAAAGCCCCAGCACCGGATGCTGGACATCGGCTGCGGTACCCTTCGCGGGGGCCAGCATTTTATCCGCTACCTGAAACCAGGCGGTTACCACGGCACTGACATCTCTGCAAAAGCCATCGCCTTTGCCCGCCAATTTGTGGAAGAGAACGGGCTGGCGGACAAAAAGCCCCAACTCCTGCTCAGCACCGGCAAGGACCTGAAGTTTCAGGAATTCGGCAATCAGACCTTTGATTTCATACTCGCCCAATCCGTATTCACCCATTTAAAGCCTGAACATATCCGTGAATGCTTCCAGAATATCGGCCGCCTCATGGAACCCGCTTCGGTTTTTTACTTTACCTACTTCCCCGCGGATGCTTTCGGGCAGACCGGACTCAAGGATTTTTGCTACCCTTTCCCTTTCTTCGAATCGCTGGCAAAGCAGAACGGCTTTGGTCTGCGGGACCTCTCATGGGAATACAACCACCCGAGGGGCCAGGCCATGGTTGAAGTTCGCAAGCTCCGGCAAAGCCCCTGAGCCACACTGCAGCACCTGTTCGTCGCGGCTCGACAATTCAGGGAGCGCCGGCGACCATCGTGTGAGACAAGGATCTATGACTGCTGATTTCAGGCCCACCTATACCCGCCGTGGCGAAGGCGACATTCTGGTGCTCGTTCATGGCGCCCTGGCCGATGAGCGGATGTGGGCGCCCCACATTGAGCTCCTGCAGTCCGAGTACGATGTGATCGCGCTGACCCAGCGCCATTTCGGGCCCGGCGGCCGTGCCCACCAGGGAGGCTTTGGAACTGAGACCCACGGCAAGGACCTGGCGCGCTTCCTGGACACCCTGGACACGGACCGCCCCGTTCATGTGGCGGCCTGGTCCTATGGCGCCGACGTTGTGTTGAGCACGCTCGCGCGACGGCCCGGGAGAATCCGCAGTGCCTTCCTCTATGAACCGGGCAATCCCGCTTGCCTGACCGAGCAGGAAATGGCGCTCTTCGGTCAGGATGCGGAACGCATGTTCGGCCCCGTCTTCCCCCTGGTCCAGCACGGACAGCTAACGGAAGCGGTGGTAGCACTCATGGATGGTTCGGGAGGTCGCGCGGGCTATTTCCTCTCCCAGACGGACTCGCGCCAGCAGCAGCAACTTCAGAACGCCCACACGCTGCCCCTGCAGATGGGCCAAAGTGAGGCCACCAACCTGAGCTGCGATGCGCTGGCCGCGATCGACATACCGGTTGCGGTGGCTTATGGCGGGAAGACGAGAACCTTGTTCAACGTGGTGTCCCGGGCAGCCGGCAGCTGTCTGGGCAATGGACGGACCCTTGAAGTGGAGGAAGCCACGCACTTGCTGCCGCTCGACAGCCCTCACGAGTTTGTGCGGCTGCTGAAGGTACATCTGGGGAGTGTGAGCCCAGAGCCAGGCAAATAAATGCGGAGGAGGGGAATTGCCGACCAGGCCGGGCGGGTTATCGGAGGATATCGATGCTGTTGATGTGGAGGGCGTGCGGACTTGCGCCGCAGACCCTCCGATTGCTCGAGTCCATTACGGACTCGAGCAACACGTGCTAGAAATCGAAACGCACGTTGATGGTCATGGTCTCGATATCGCTGACGTCGCGCAGGTTCAAGCCGGCCGAGAGGGTGCCTGAGAAGAAGTAGCGGGCATTCAGGTCATAGCCCACGTCGCTGTCGCTTCCAAGATCATCGAAGTCCAGATCTTCGTACACCAGGTGCGCACCCCACTCGAAAAATTCGTTGGGCTTGCCGCGCACGCCACCCCGCAACTGGAATCCGTCACCGTCGAAACGGCCGATCTCCACGTCGGAATAGGCCAACGATCCATCGAAGTCCATGCCGGGCGCAATGGGAGTATGAAAACCAGCGCCCAGATCAATCCGGTCCACATCCGCATCGCCCGGGTCAGTTTCCAGCATTTGAGCGTTGCCGAGAATGTAGAAGTTTTCGCCCACCGCAAAGCTGCCGGCGAATGAGAAACCATCCAGGTCCACGTTGATGCCGTCGACTTCGCCATCGATCACGTATCCGGCGCCCAGGTAGGTATAGCTCAGATCGGCAGCGGCCAACGGAGCAACCCCCAACAGTCCCAGAAACAAAAAGTGCTGTGCCTTTTTCATCTTTATCTCCCTCAATCTTCTATGATGTGCGTCTTGGAGGCGCGTTCTGCCTCGCTCCGGCGCGTCGCCAGCATAGGTATTGGCGCGATACTCGGCAATACCCGCTGACCCATTTTGAGGAGTGGGTCCGTTATGCAAGTTGTATGAGAGTCTCACAAGCGATGCTCTACGCATGCAGAAGAGAGGAAATATGAATTGCCTCGCAATCAACGTGGCCCTTGTTCCCGGCGAAGCAATGAGAGAGCGCGCCCGAAGCTGGAATTTGCGCTTGCTGAAAAATTATCCGGCGGGTTTTGCACTGGATGACGGCCACGTGCCTCACATCACTCTGGCCCAGGCCTTTATTGACCCGAATGATCTGGATTCGATCTGGGAGCAGGTGTCGCCCCTCGGTATTGGCCACGAACTACACGCGGAAGCCTTTGATTTCTTCCCGAAGAACGGGCTCGGCACGGCGGGATTTGACGTTCGCCAGCCGCAATGGCTGGCTGAGGCGCACAGGCAGGTGGTGGAGTTGCTGGAACCGATCGCGCTGCGAAGCGGAGGGGAAAGTGCGTTTCATACGACCCCGGACGAGCCGACGATTGCGCGATCGAGTCGCCATTATGTGGAGGTCTTCTTCGATGAGCACGCCCGGGACAAGTACAACCCGCACGTGACTCTTGGCCGGGCTCATCGGGAATTTCTGGAGCAGTTGCGAAAGGAAACCTTCACGCCCTTCCGCTTTGGCGTGGAAGCTTTGGCCATCTTCCAGCTCGGGAATCACGGCACCTGCGCTCGGGAGCTCCGCTCCCGGCGCGTGGGGCCCTCCGGCTAATCCTCCGCTGGCTCCGACGCGGTCATCTCTTCGATTGCAACACCGTAGGCACCATCGGGAAGGGTTTTCGCCACCGTCACCGGCTTGTCGGTGTTGCCGTAGCAGTAGTCCACGAGGCTGACCACGGTGAATGATCCGTAGTATTCCTTCTTTGGGTCGAGCAGAAGAACCACATTGGGCCGCAGTCGCAAGCCCGGGTTCTGGGACACCACAATGCCCACCTCTCCGCTGCTCAGTTCCACCAGGCTGCCGGTGGGATAGGTGGAGAGTGCCTGAATGAAATGTTTGACCAGCATCTCCGAAAAATACACGCCCTGTTGCTGGTAGAGCATGTACGCTGCGTTGGAGGCGGAGGTGGCATTGGCGTAAGGACGCGGGGTGGTGAGGGCCACGTAGAAATCCACCATACCGGCGATCTGGCCCAGCAGTGGAATGTGGTCACCTTTCAGGGCTGCCGGATAGCCGCTGCCATCCAGGCGTTCGTGGTGGGTGCGTACGATGTCCAGCACATCGGCAGACGCATCCGCATCCTCGGACAGAGTGCGTACGCCGTGCTCCACGTGGGTCTTCATGATGGCCCACTCATTGTCGGTGAGCCGTTCCTTCTTGTTCAGAAGTTCCGGGGGCAGCTTGGTTTTGCCGATGTCCATCACCAGTGCGCCGGTGGCAAGGGCGTTGAGCTTGTCCCGAGCCAGACCCAGCTCACGCCCCACAGTGGTGGCCAGAATAGAGGCGTTGAGTGCGTCCCGGTAAATGTAGGAATCGAACTTCTTGATCCGGTTAAGCCAGATGTAGGCATCCGGGTTGCGCCCGATGCTGTCGATCATTACCTCGACCGACTCCTCGATAAGATCCAGCTTGATCTGTCCCGTCTGCCTGAACGCGGTTTCCACATCCCGCATCAGTCCCACCAGTTCCTCGTGGGACTGCTTCACGGTACGGATCTCGTCCATGGCGGTGCTGGTGGTCTTGTACTGTTTCTTGCCGATCAGCTCGGAAGCCGGCTGGGGCTTTGGCCGGGCAGGGATTGCGCTGATCTCGATCTCCTCGTCCGGCACCATGATGTAGACGTGCTGGCATTGCTTTTTCAGCTCCGCGATCTCCGCCTTGTTGCGCACAGGAAAACCCTGAAAAAGGAAGGGTGTTTCGCTCCACGGCCGATCGAGGCGGGAGACGTACATACCGATTTCGACTTCGTTGACGTTGATCTTCTTTACAGGCATTGGCGATGGGGTTCCATGGAAACGTTGGTACGGCCCGCTCTGCGAGCCGCGGGGAAACGGGGGCTATGAAGCAGCGGCGGAAAACGATCTGATCAGATAAATATAGCAGCCTGATGGAAAGTGTCTGAATATTCGCAAAGACGGCTGACACCCGCAGTGACGGGGAGCCGCTGATCAGACAGTGAAGCCTTCCCGGCGAAGCGGCATCACGCGCACCCGCTCACCCGTGGCCGCGAAGATGGCGTTGCCCACCGCGGGTGCCAGGGGCGGCAAGGCAGGTTCGCCGATGCCGGTGGGCTCGTAGTCCGATTCGATGAAGTGAACGTCCACTTCCGGCGCGTGCCGCATGGACAGGCCGTGGTAGTCGTGGAAGTTGCTTTGCTGGACGCGCCCGTTTTCCATGGTGATTTCCATGGACAGCATGGTGCTGAAGCCATCGATTATGGCCCCTTCCACCTGGGCAGTCGCGCCGCTGCGGTTGATGACCGGGCCGATATCCACCGCTGCGGTGACCTTGTGAACACTGAGCTTTTTATCGGGCCCGACGCTGACTTCCGCCACCTCCGCCACATGGCCCGCGTGACTGAAATGGAAGGCCAGGCCCAGCCCGCGCCCTTTGGGCAGTTGCTTGCCCCAGCCGGCTTTTTCCGCCGCCAGCCGGATGACCCCGCTGGCGCGGCCGGTATTCAGGGAGCGCATATTTCCCGGCTCGAACCAGCGCGGCTCGCCCATGATCTCCAGCAGAAATTCCAGATGATCGCGGCCCGCCGCATGGGCCAGTTCCGCAATGAAACTCTGCACGGCCCAGGCCGTGACATTGGAGCCGGGTGCGCGCCATGGCCCGCAGGGGGTCAGGCTCTCCATCAGGGACATGGCAGCACGGTAATTGGGCGCGCAGAGTGCGGGAAATTCTTCGGCGGAAAGGCGGGTCCCGCTGGTGGGCTCCCCATCGCGGCCCACCCCGATCAGGTGGGTTTCCATCGCCGCCAGCTTGCCCTGTTCATCCACCGCACCCTTCATGGCGAAGAAGCCACCGGCCCGATAAAAGTCGTGCTGGATATCGTCTTCCCGGCTCCAGGTGAGTTTGACGGGAGCCTCCATGCGTTTGGATATCAAAGCGGCTTCCGACGAGAAGTCCACCCGGCCCCGGCGGCCAAAGCCGCCGCCCATTCGGGTCTGATGGACCGTGACCCGCTCGGCGGGCAGATCCAGGTAGCGTGGGCCCAGGGCGAAGATCCGGCTCGGGGCCTGCGTGGGGGCCCAGATCTCCATGCTGGCGGGCTCCCCGTCACGGGCGGGTTTGTAGTGGGCGGTGCAGTTCATGGGCTCCATGCAGGCGTGGGCCACGTAAGGATGGGTGTAGAAGCTTTCCACTACTGTATTGTCGGCGCGCCCGAATTCGTCGTCCACATTGCCGCGGGACGTGATCTCCCGCTCGCCGCGGGTAAGGGCCAGTTCACGCGCCTGTTCTGCAAACCGGGTCCAGCTGTCGTCGGACGCGTCGCTCTCGTCCCACTCCACCCGGAGCGCCTCCCGGGCCTTGAAAGCCTGCCAGGTGGAGCGGGCCACAATTGCCACGCCGGAGACCAGCCCCATGGCATCCCGGCCACCTTCAAGGACGAATGCATCCACCACCCCCGGCAGTTTTTTCACCTCGTCCAGGTTGGCATTTTTTACGCGGCCGAAGAATGCGGGACACTTGTGATAGACCGCGTGCAGCATGCCGGGCAGCTGCACATCGATGCCGAACAGGGGTTTGCCGGTCACGATGGCCGGGTTATCCACGCCGCCCACAGCGGTGCCCAGCAGGTAGAACTCCCCGGCATCCTTCAGACGGACGTCCCGCGCAGCGGGCAGCTTCTGCTTTGCGGCGGCCCCCACCAGCTCGGCGAAGGTCAGGCTTCGTCCGCTGGGCTGATGAACGACTGTGTGATTCCTCGCGATGAATTCATTCGCCGGAGCGTCGAGGCGCCGGGCGGCAGCGGCAATGAACATGTGGCGGGCGGCGGCGCCCATCTGGCGCATGGGCCGCCAATTGCGCGGGGTGGAGGTGGAGCCGCCGGCGCGCTGGGTGCCATAGCGCTGTTCGTTGACCGGCGCCTGGATCACGGTGACCTGGGCCCAGTCCGCGCCCAGCTCTTCAGCGATGATCATGGGAATGGAGGTCTTCACCCCCTGGCCCATTTCCGGCGTGTGAGAATAAAGAGTAATACCTCCATCCGGCCCCACGTGTACGAAGGCATTGAGCTCGAACTGCCTGACCGACGGCAACTCGGGGCCGATGCCGGTAGCGGCTCCGGCGGGCAGGGACAGGGCGACAGCAAACCCGCCGCTGCTTACTGCCGCCAGTTCCAGAAAGCGCCTTCGCTTCAGGCGCGGCTGGCGGGTAAGCGCAGTTTTTACTTCCTCAACGACACTGTCGTGTAGCGGTTGGTCGGCGAAGTCCATGACGATTCCTTGTTTTTTGATGGCCCGGTTGTTTTGTTGGCCCGAAATGCAGCGGCCTTGTGGTTGGCATTCGTGGGCCGGACGTTTCAGCAGACCTGCAGGGGGCAGGCCCTGCCGGTACGTGCGCACACGTGGTTCAGCGGGTACTGTAGAGTCAGTCCGTACTGTATAGAAAGCGGCCCGGGGTTGTAAGCCCGAGCCGCACGCCAGATCGGAGCCACAACGGGGCTGCCGCGGCTCAATGCCTCCGGGCGCGGGCGCGCTTGAGGTAATCGCTCAGTACCTCGACGTGATTGCTCAGGACCGGGCGGATCTGGTTGGCGACGAAGGTGTGGATTTCCCGGTCGCCTGCCGACTGTCCCATGAGGGCATCACAATCGGCCAGTTCGGATTGCTCCGCTTCGCGCAGGGCGTTCAGCACTTCCGGGTCCTCATATAAACGTAGGTGCGGTTGTTTGCGGATCTGGGGCGAGGCGCCGGGTCCCTGCCCCCCTGGGTCCATACCCATTTCCGCCAGCATGCGGCGAATGCTGCCCACGATCTGTTCGTGGTCCTTGCGCATTTCCACGAAGTCCCAGGCTTTTTCATCGACGTTGGCGGCCTCCACCAGGCTCCCGTACACCATGGCAGCCTGTTGCGAGTCGTTGAGAATCCGGTTGAGTGTGACGGCCATCGTTTTCCTCCCGTTGCAGTGATGATCCCGGCGGCGAATGTGCGACCGACGATCGCACCTTCACCCGTCCCACGACGCTTTCGCTGTCACCGCCCCGGGCCACCTTCCACACGGACCTCAGCGCCTTCGCTGTTGGTTGGGGTCATGCCCTGCGCCGCTTCCGCGTCTGCCTCTCCCGTGTAACTGATGCGGTAGATCACGCCGTTGGTATCGTCACTCACGAGCAGGGAGCCGTCCCCGGCCTGAGCCACTCCAGCGAGGCGGCTGAGAAAGCCCCATTGACCGCCTTCCTGCATCAGGAACCCGGTCACGAAGGGTTCGAAGCTCACCGGTTCGCCATCTTCAAAATCGATTCGCACGATTTCGTAGCCGGACGGGGGTTTGCGGTTCCATGAACCGCGCATGGTTACAAAGGCGTCGCCACGGTAGGCCTCGGGAAACTGGTCGCCGGTATAGAACGCCCATTGCATCGGGGCCGCATGGGGCGTGTAGAAGCCCACCGGTTCGGTGCTCTGCTCTGCCCAGTCGGCCCAGCTCTGGTCAGCGGGAGGTTCGTCGGCGGGGTTGAACCGGCCGTCGTCGTAGACGTAGGGCCAGCCGTACTGCGCTCCGTCTTCGATGCGATTGAGTTCTTCGTGCTGCTCGTTGTCCCCGAGCCAGTCGATGCCGTGGTCCATCCCGAACAGGGCGCCGTTTCCGGGCACGAAGCCGAAGCCGATGGTGTTGCGCAGCCCCGAGGCGAACACGCGGCGGTCCGAGCCATCCGGTTCAACCTGCAAAATGGTGGCGCTCTCGGGGTTGGTTTCCGCGCAGGCGTTACAGGTTGAGCCTACCGACAGGTACAGTTTCCCATCGGGACCCACGACGATGGTGCGGTTCGGGTGCTGGCCGCCATCGGGGAGGTCATCAATGAGGAGTTCGAGCTCGCCCAGGTCGCCGTTCTCATCAATGTCGGCCCGATACAGTTCCCGCACGGTCACCAGGTAGAGGGTGGAGCCATCAATGGCGATTCCGTGGGCTTCCTCCTGCTCGGCTACGACGGTTTCGGTATCGGCTCGGCCGTCACCGTCTTCGTCCACCAGCCGGACCACATCACCCACTTCCCGGCGGGTGACGAATACCGCTCCGCTCTCGTGGACCGCAAGCATGCGCGGGTTCTCGAGCCCATCGGCGAAGATGGCAATTTCAAAGCCCTCGGGCAGTTGCAGGCGCTGGACCCGCTCTTCGGTGACTTCCAGCTGTGCCGGTTTGAGGATGTGGCCAATGACCTCGACGTCGGGAACCTCGGGCGGATTGGCAGTGGGAAATTGCTCGGATACGGATTGGCCCAACGCTGCTGCACTGCACACGGTAGCAATCGTCGCGCTGGTAACAATTACCGGAAATTTTTTGTGCATGACTCCCTCCTGGAAACATTCTCCCTGACACCGCACGGGTACGGCTGAGTGTGGATAAACTGGAGAGGGAACTTGCGGACTTCGTGCCAGTTGCGGGGCTACCACGCTGGAGCACGAGCCGAAGCAGGAAGAGCCGCGGAGTGCGCCGAGATAGGAAAGTTGGTCCGGGAGGGGGAGAGATTGTGCCAGGACGCGGGGCCACCAGGCCCTGCCGCGACACGCAGTGAATCCATCCCTGGAGGCTCTTCACCAGCATCCCTGCTGGTGAAGGTCGCGGCAGGGCCTGGCGGCCCCGCGTCCGGACGTTTAGTGCCAATGGGTAGTAAGTGCGTTGGTGCCAACTCGTAGCTGCTTGCCGGTGCCGAAACTACTGCGTAGCTGTGAAATCGCCGCTTGGTTTGCGGCGATCGGCCAACGGTCTTGCTTGACGGTTTACTTCTTGGGTACGAACTTGGTCAGCCCCTGAATCGGACCCACTTCACCGGCGATGACGTTGCCGTCCTGGTCGACGGTCACCCCTTCACCCATGGAGCCAACCCCGCCCATGCCGGACGGACGCGGAGATTCGTGGGCCGGGACAAAATACTTCACCTCGCCGGTTTCTGCGCTGCCCACGCGCAGGCCTTTTTTCCAGCCGCCCGGGTTGTAGTTATCGTCCGATTCGGAATCGATCGCGTAGAGGGTATCGTCGGCATCGATGAACATCCCGCTGATGCGGCTGAACTGGTACCAGGTGTCCAGGTGCTTGCCGTCCTGATCAAAAATCTGAATACGACGGTTGCCCCGATCCGCCACGAACAGGCGACCCTGGGAGTCCATTGCCAACGCGTGGGGTGAACGGAGCTGGCCATCCTCAAAGCCCCACTCGCCCCAGCTCTTGATGTAGGTGCCGTCCGCCGCAAACTTGTGAATGGCGCTGCTGGCGCGGGGACCGGGCTCGTCCATGAACTGGGCGCTGTGAGTTTCGGCCACGAAGATACTGCCGTCCGGCGCGACCAGAACGTCATTGGGCTCGGTCAGATGGGTCGGCGGCTTGCCCGCTTCCCCGGGTTTGCCAATGACCATCAGCACTTCACCTTCGGGGCTGAACTTGACGACCTGGTGACCGAGGTTCTTGCTTTCGGGGTGCTTTTCCAGCTCATCCGGACGCGGTCCGCGAGCGTCGACCACCCAGACGTTGCCTTCACTGTCCACTTCCATTCCGTGGGGCCAGGCCAGCACTCCGGCTCCGAAACTTTTCACTACTTTACCGTTGGGGTCCAGCTTCACGATGGGATCCACGTCGGAACCCACGCAGGAATTGGCTCCGCAACGGTCGCCCGCCCAAATGTGCTTGCCATCGATATCCACGTGAACCGCGCTCACGGAGCCCCACTTGCGACCGTCCGGCAGCTTGCCCCAGTCGCGAACGGTTTTGTAGGGATTGGGCAACTCGTCATTGATGGGTTTGACCTTGGCATGCTCCTCGGGCCCCACGGCGCCGCGCTGGGCCAGGGCGGGGGCGGAAATCAATGAGAGCAGAACCAGGGGCAGGAAAAGTGTGCCTTGTGCGTGTCTTTTGATCATTATTCACCTCGTCAGCGTCGCTGTTGAAATCTTATTATCTGGGGAAGCCCTTACAGACTGGCCATCATAACCCGAGCCGGACTAAATCACAGGCCCGACCCGCGTGTGTAAAGCAACGTGAAATGGTTTTGTGAGGTGCCGGGAACCCGTTCACCAGCCGCTGGACCACGGTGAGGGACCGGTAACGTTCGCCCTGACCGTTCCTGATGAGCAACGGCTCAAATTGTGAACCAGGCACGATGCGAGTTCGCGGGTGGGGCGAGGCGTTTCAAAACCGTCGCTTCAGGGATGAAGCGACGGAGCTACAGGGATGTATTCATGCGTTTTTGAAACGCCTCGCCCCACCCGGGAACGTCCGGGTCTTCCGCGTGCCGATTGCACGGTACGAGTTCGATTGGTCCGGGCCTTTCAAAACCCTCACGTCAGGGAAGACGTGAGGGAGCTACAGGGAGGTATCCACCGCGATTTTGAAAGGCCCGGACCAACCCCGAACGGCTTAGTGGCACCACACCACCGCAGCAGCAGCACTCCATTATGCTTCCCCATGCTTCGCACCAGATGAGCTATGCTTGTTGACGCTCTGTGGCGCTGCCAATAGAGTAGCCCGCTGCCTCGAACGCCAGGACTGCTTCAGCCTCATTCATGTTTTTCTCCCCGGAACGCCAGGACTTTTTCAAGCCCCTCGTCAGCAAGTACCGGGAGCAGACCGCCCAGTGCCTCAGCCTGCTGTACCAGCGCCTGTACAGCGCCAATGCCGACTACGGCCATTCCCTCTCCCGGGACCAGGTAGTGGAAATCCTCGAAGAAGCCCTCGCCCGCGCGCCGGTACTGAGCAGCGGACAGGACGACGATGACCAGCCCCAGCGATTCAAGTCGCCGCGGGACCAGGCCAACTGGATACTCAAACAACTGCTCGACTGCGGCTGGCTGGAAAAGCAAGTGGACACCGCAACCCTGCAGTCCACCTACCCCTTCACCCGCCTGGGCCGACTGTTCAGCCAGACCCTTGTGGAGTCCGACTCGACACGAGTGCGGACCCGGCACCGCAATACCCGCAACACCCTCAACGCACTGGAAGCCTTCCTGAACCGCGGCGAAGTCCACGACCTGCTGGACGCCTACGACTACTCCGAACGGATCGTGACGGATTTCACCGACATTATCGCCGAGTTGGAAGAACGCAAGCGGCAGTTGGTGCGGGAAGTGGAATCCCAGCAGCTTGTGCAGCAGGCCACCGAACAGTTTTTCGAATTCATGGAAAAGCGCTTTCAGCCCGACGTGTCCGTGCGCCTCTCGGCCGACAGCGTGGAAAAGTACAGGGATCAGATCAGCAAAAGCCTGGGCAGGGTGCGACGCAAGAACAAGGAGTTCAAGCGCAACGCCGAGGAAGAATTGCGACGCATCCTGCCGGAAATGGCGCTGCCGGGCCAGTCCGTGCTGTGGACCATACTCGACACCATTGAACGGCGCATGGGCAACGCGGCGGAGATCATGTTGCCCGCTCTGCGCCGCGCGCTGCACAGTTTTACCAAGCGGGCGGACATTATCATCCGGCAACTGAGCTACCTGAACATGCAAGGTGGCAACGACCTGCTGGCGGTCTGCCGGACACTGAGCCAGTTGCCGCCCGAGGAATACCAGCAGCGCCTTGACGCAGCGGCCGGTGAAATGGCCACCATGAAGCTGCAGTTGATCGACCCCGGCCAGATCAAGCTACAGGAGCGTAAACGCCAGCGTCCGGTGCAAACGGCCATTGGCGAGTTTCACGACCTGGACCCGGAAGCGGAGCGCGACCTTTATATCCAACAGTTGCTGGATCAGGCCTTTGCCATGGACAACAAGAGCCTGCGCGATTACGTGTTCCGCGCTTTGAAAAGCGGCCAGCGGGTGTCCACCCGGGAACTGCCGGTCGAGAGCGCGCCCGACCTGCTGGCCATGGCCCACGCCATTGAAGTGGGTGCAGTGAACAACCTGGGTACGAGTCACCGCTTTCTGGTGGAGCCTACGGGTCAGCGAATTGACAACGACTACTACCAGTCCCTGGACGAATTTACGATTGAGTTGATTGAATCGAATGATTGACGCGTTTTTGCAGGAACAACTGAAGCCATCGGGTCTCACCCGCGAGGAGTTCTCCGAGCTGGTGATCCGCTTGCTGGATTACGGCGTGATTTCCCGCAACGAAAGCCAGATCGAGGCCGGCCTGTATGACCGCTACCTGCAATGTGCCGACGTAGTGGAGGATTACCTGGCCGTGATCGGAGTGCGTATTCAGCACGACCCTCGTTTTGCTTTTGTGCGCATCTTTCCGCCCGGCGCCGAAGTGCCCGGAATGGCCGACCTTGACGATGCACCATTCAACAGCGGCTTTCGATCCCGCCCCACCCAGCAGGAAGTGGCGGTGATTCTGGTGCTGCGCACCGAGTACGAAAAATCCCTGCGCGAGGGCCAGGTGGACGATCAGGGCCGGGCCATGATCTCACTGGAAGGCCTGGCTATCGCCATGCACAACCTGCTCAAGCGCTCCCTGCCGGAAGCCCAGGTGGAAAGGAAAAACCTGTTTCGCCGGCTGCGGCAACTGCGTCTCATTCAGTTCAACAATGAGGACGACATGGACAGCGAGGAAAGCTGGATCAGCATCCAACCGTCCATTACCAGTTTTGTTACCGGAGACGTGCTCAGCGCACTGACGGGTGGCGAAGCGGTCGACGACACCCCGGAACCCGCCGGGGAAGACACTGAAGAGACCATCGTGCCCAGCGCACTGTTTTCCGGCGAGCCCAATGGTGAGGATCACTGATGTTTTTGAAGCGCGGCATCTTCGTTAACTGGGGCAACATTCCACAGCTGGAATTCGAGTTTGGTCCCATCAATCTCTTCTCCGGCGGAAACGGATCAGGCAAAACCACGGCGGCCGACGCCATCCAGACCCTGATGACCGCCGCTCACGAAAACCTGTTCAACTATAACCCGGGGCAGGACGAAACCACACAGCGCGGGCGGGGCGGCAAGCAGGTGCGAACTCTGGCCTCCTACGTGCTGGGCTGCGACGACGGCAGCTATTCCCGTCCGTGGCCCACGGACGCCTACGTGGCGGGGATATTCCATCCCACCCAGGGGGAAAGCGGTGAGGTTTTCACGGCAGTGATGTGCATGCGCGCCCATCTGGACGGCGCCGGCACTCAGAAACAGGCGCGCCTTGCCGCCCTGCAATTCCTGATCATTCCCGGCGAGCAGCTGTGCCTGGACGACCTGATCAAGGAGTACCCGGACGGCAAGCACGTGGTGCCCATCGACTCCATTACCGGTCTGCTGAAAAAGCGACTGGGGAGCAAGACGGTCGAGGTGTACGACAAGAAGGGCGCCTACCTGCGGCGTCTTTATGGTGCGCTGCGCGGACGCCGGGACGCGGTGTCGGACCGGGAAGCGAAGCATGCAGCCCGTACCTTTGCCAACTTCATGGCCTACAAACCGGTTAAAAGCATTACCGAGTTTGTTGCGCGGGAGGTTCTGGAACCGAAGGATCTGGGCGAGGCCATTCGCGCGGTTTCCGAATTGATGAAAACCATTCATCAGATGGAAGCGGACACCCGCGCCATCCGCGACACCATCGATACCCTGGACAACGCCAGGACCCAGGCCCAGCGCTACGTGGACACCTGGGTGGAGCGAAGCGTTCTTCAATATACCGAAGCCACCCGCCGCCTGCAGCTCAATCATCACTCCTATGTGGCGGCAAAAAAAGCGCAGCAGGATGTTCGCGCAGCGATCGCGGACAACCAGGAGCGCCTCACCCTTTGCGAGCAGCGCCGCCAGCAAAGTTATGATGAAAGAGTGCAACTGGAAGCGCGCCGCCAAGGCGTCGGCGCCCTGAAGGACAAGGACGATCTGGAGCGGGCCATCACCGAACGCAATCGCGAACTCGGGGAAAAGGCCCGGCCGCTGCTGGAGAGCGGTCAGCAGATCGCCCGCAATGTGGAAGCAACCCAGACCCTCATGGAACAACTTCAGGGGCAGTCCCTGGCCATTCAGATCCCGGCGCTCGACGGACGGGACTTCCGCCAGCAGGCAAAGGCCATCGCCAGTGGGGAGGATCTGGAGCTGGACTTCAATCGTCTGCTCTCCAGGGACTGGGTGGGCATGGAGCGGCTGGAGGAGGACCTGGACCGGGTGCTCGCCATAGAAACCCGCCATCGCCACTGGGCCGAGACCCTTCACGGAGATTCCGGGCAGGGCAGCGTGCGCGATCAGATCGCCCTGGTGCGCTCATCCTGCGAACGCCGCTGGCAGGATTTGCAGGGCAAGCTTCGGCAGAAGGAAAAAGAAGTGCGGATGCTGGAGACCCGCAAAGTCAGCTATCCGCCCCAGGTGGAAGCCGCGGTCGCCGCCATCCGCAAAGCCTGCCCCGATGCGGACCCGCGGGTCCTCTGCGACTACGTGGAGGTGACCGATCCCGCCTGGCAAATGGCCATTGAGGGTTACATCGGCGGAGCGCGGTTTTCCATTCTGGTGGAAACAGAATACGAGGCGGAGGCGATTCGCATCGTGCGCTCCATGCCCGGTGGCCGCCGCAGCAACGCGCGGGTCATTCAAGGCAGCAAGGTGCAGCGGGATGCAGAGCGGCTGGGAACACCTAAAGGCTCCATTATCGAGGTGATGGCCTTTACCCACCGCACCGCCGAATTCTATCTGCGCGCCTCTTACGGCAACGTGCTGTGCGTCGGTGATGCGGATGCGCTGCGCAATACGGTGCGCGGTGTGACTCCCGAAGGGCTCGGTTCCGGCGGCTACAGTATGTGGCGTTGCGACCTGGACGACAGCGAACTGGTGTTCGGACAGGCTGCCCGCGAACGGGCAATGCGGGCGAAGGAGCGAGAGTGCGAGCAGCTGGCCATCGACGCCAATCAGGCGGAGCGTGAACTGCAGACTGTCAGCCAGTTGTTCGGGCTGGTGGAATCCATCAAACCCGTGCAGTGTTCCGGGTTGATCCGGGGCATGTTGCAGTTGCAGCGGCAAATCACCCAGGCCGAATCCGAGCTGGCGCAACTGGACCTCAGCGATTTCCGTGAGTTGGAGGAGCAACTGGAGCAGCTCAAGCAGCAATATGCCGAGCAGGAAACCCTGGCCCGTCAACTCAGCGAGGAGTCGGGCAGCCTGAAGCAGAAGGAACAACAGCACGAAACGGAAATCCGCAAGCTTGCCGATGCCCAGGACGCACTCCAGCAGGTGCAGGATGACCTGGAGTCGGCCATTGAGCAAACAGCCAGTGCCTATCCGGAGCTGAATGCGGAGGAAGTGCTGCAGCAGGCCGAACAGCGCGCCCGCAGTGCCGGCAGGGATCACAGCTTCAATGACGAACTGGAGACTCTGGGTGGTCAGTTGGAGAACATCGAACGCACGCTGTTTCAGTCCATCCGCGAGCACAACCAGCGCTGCAATCAGCACGATGCCATCGTCTACGACAACGCGCTGTCGGAGCGCCACAGCGACGAGTTCTTCCAGCGGGTGGTGAAGCTGCGTGGCGAGATCGACCTGATTCACAACCGGCTGAAGAACAACGTGCTGGTGGACAAGTTCGACAAGCTCACCGGCTTGAAGGAAAGCTTCAACACCGCCTTCGTCACCAACCTCTGTCACTCGATCTATCAGGCCATCGGCGAGGGCAAACGAATTCTCGACGACCTGAACCGGGAGCTCGAACACCATCGTTTCGGCGCCGACCGGGAGCGTTTTTACTTCGGCTACGACTGGGTGCCCGAATACAAGGATTACTGGCGCTTCTTCAAGGAAATCATCGATCAGCCGAACCTTGGGGATGGGGCGAGTCTGTTTGAAGCGGAGTTGTCCACCAAGGCGCGCCAGGTACGCGACCGGATGCTGGACATGCTGCTGGACCCGGACGAGCAGATTGCCCTGCGCGAGCTGGGGCGCATCAGCGACTACCGCAACTATCGTCGGTACGAGATCTACAAGGAGCCGGAAGGCAAGGCGCCCATTGCACTCAGTCAATACGGCACCGGTTCAGGGGGCCAGCTGGAAACGCCTGCTTACATCATCCGTTCCGCCGCCGTGACCTCCGCCTTCCGTTTCAACGAAGGCAGCAGCCATTTGCGCATGGTGCTGGTGGACGAGGCCTTCTCGAAGATGGACGAAACCCGCTCGCGAGAGGTGATCAACTATCTCACCGAGACTCTGGGCCTGCAGCTTCTGTTCATCATGCCCACAAGCAAGTCCGGCCCCTTCATGGACCTGATCAGCAACCAGTTTGTGTTCAGCAAGTGTCCCACTACCACTCCCATTGGCGAACTCAACACCCGGGTGCTGGTGGACCGCAAGGCCTGCAATCAGGACAGGATAAAAGAGCTTTGGGCCAATCACCGCAAGACCGTGAAGAACCAGGCCATGCTGGATTTCATGGAAGATCTTGCTTGAGCTTACCATCGGCGCCGGGTGGGGATGTTGGGGGTGTTGTTGGGTTACGGCCTTTGGCCTAACCCAACCTACGGGATGGAGCGTGCGCGCCATGTTGTGGCTGTAGGTTGGGTTAGCGAAGCGTAACCCAACACCGCAACGAATCCGTCGCCTCGCCCCGGGGTCGGGGCTATCCATTCGTTATGGACACTCTACCGTCCACCAGCATAGCTGACCCGGTGACAAAAGACGCCCTGTCCGAAGCCAGAAACAAATGCTCTCTCCTCAGCGCGTGCATGTACTCCAAACACTGGAGAACTTCGGCTGAAAACGGTGGAGTTGCACGGCTCCCAGGAGCCGAAAGAACCCTCTAACAGCCATCGGCATACAACCTCGATTCTGGTAAAAATTACAATTTTTGAAAAAGATGCCACCGTCAGACGACGGCTGAGTTTTACGCTTGCCGTCTGCTTGACTTGGCTTTCTTTGCCGGTATAGTTTTGTCGCCCCATGCTGCTGACCGGCTACGCGAGGCGTTAGATCGTGGAGTAGTTCGCGATTTACAATCATCCTGCCGTGCTGTACGCGGAACCATCCGTGACGCCATTTATCGAAGTCACCGCGCCGGGCATTTGAGCCAAGCAGCACCCCCTGTTCACCTTTCTGTTGTGTTCTATTATTGGCGCGGTCCTGCTGAAACGATTCTGCTGAAACACTTTTGGAGACGAGTTTGGAAGTTGATGTACACCACAATCCATCGGCGCTTGGACGACGTGCACGCGATTCCAGCAAGCCGGTGGTTGGGGTGGGTGCTTCGGCGGGTGGTTTGGAGGTGCTCCGTGCAATCTTTTCCGAGTTACCCGAAACAATCACCGGTAGCATTGTGGTGGTCCAGCACATGTCGCCGACCTCCAAAAGTATGCTCACGGAGCTCCTGACCCGTGAGACAAAGATTCCGGTTGTCGAAGCTACAGATGGCCTGCGACTTCAAGCCAACCGGATCTACGTTACGCCGCCGAATGCGGATATCACCATCAAGGATCATCAGATCCAACTTGGCAGACTTGAGGGACGCGTTGGACCCAAACCATCCATAGATCGCTTTCTCAGTTCGCTTGCTGACGATTGCGCTGAGGACAGTGTAGCCTGCATCCTCTCGGGCACCGGCAGCGACGGCGCCCAGGGCTGCCGTGCTGTCAAGGCCGCGGGTGGGGTTACCATTGTCCAGGAGCCGGGCACAGCCAAATACGATGGCATGCCCAGGTCGGCGATTGCCACTGGCGCCATCGACATGATACTCGCCCCGGACGCGATCGCACGGGAGATCAGTGCAGCGCCACTGTCCGACGTCCATTCGGTTGACGATGAAGACGACCTCTCCAAAAAGGTCTTTGACCTTCTTCAGAAAAAGACCAACGTCAATTTTGCACTCTACAAGCCCAACACCATCAATCGTCGCTTGCAGCGGCGGATGAATGCCCTCAAATGTTCGACCCTCGGCGAATACTACTCCTATCTTTGTGACAATCCTGAAGAAGTGGACCGGCTGTACCAGGACGTGCTCATTTCCGTCACGGCTTTCTTCCGGGACACCGAACAGTTCGACGCTGCTGAAGATCGACTGAAGGACTACATCAGCAATCACCGTCGTGCCAGCTCCATCCGGATCTGGAGCGCCGGCTGCGCGACCGGCGAGGAGCCCTACAGCCTCGCCATCGCAGCTCTCGAAGCCCTCAAGGCTTTGAACATGTCCGTGGCCGATATGCGTATACAGGTCTTCGCTACGGATATCAACGAGGCCGCGATGAGTGCTGCCCGTGCCGGTGTGTTCTCCGCTACGGCACTGGAGGGGCTCCCGGAGGCCTTGGTGAGCCGATATTTCACGGTGAGCGAAGGCGGCTACCGAATCAGCAAGGAAGTCCGGGACATGGTTCTGTTTGCCCGCCATGACCTGACCGCGGCCCCCCCTTTTCTGAAGATGGACCTGATCAGCTGCCGCAATCTTTTCATCTACTTCGAACCTTCGGTACAGGATCGGATTCTCCGCATCTTTCATTACGCGCTGAACCCGCATGGCTTGCTGTTCCTCGGCAAATCCGAGTCCCTGGGGCAGGACAAGTCGTTTTTCCGGGTACTCGACTCCACCGCCAAGATCTTCGAACGCGGCAACCGGGTTCCCGATGCGGGCATGAGCTTCGGTCAGTTGAAAACAGCAAACCATCGTTCCCCCGCCCCTGCACCTGGGACGCGCCGCTCCCAGGCCGAAATCGAGCGCGGGCTTATCCGCGAGTTCTGTCCGGATTCGGTGGTACTGGCGGACGACTTCCGGGTACTCGCGGTATACGGCGAGGCCGCCCGCTTCCTCTGTTTCCCGGACGGGCCGCTTGATCAGCGCCTGGACGTACTGCTGCGCCCGGAGCTGAAAAACCAGTTGATGACTTTACTCCATCGAAGCCGGCGTGCGGGACGAATCTGTCGCAGTGGCCCGATTCTGCTCCGGGAAGGGGAGAACCGCGAGTACGTGCATGCCGGAGTCTACCCGGTGCACGCCTTCGGCGATCCTCGATTCGTAATGGGGTTCCACACTGTCGAAGCCAGTGTCCCGGAAGAAAAAACCCGCCCAACTGCGTCAAGCGGGGAGATTGTGGAACTCGAACGGGAGTTGATGGCCACGCGCGAGCACTTGCAGTCGGTTATTGAGGAGCAGGAAGCCTCCAACGAAGAGCTTCAGGCCCTGAACGAAGAACTACAGTCGGCCAATGAAG
Source organism: Gilvimarinus sp. F26214L (assembly GCF_054401055.1). NCBI lineage: Bacteria > Pseudomonadati > Pseudomonadota > Gammaproteobacteria > Cellvibrionales > Cellvibrionaceae > Gilvimarinus > Gilvimarinus sp. F26214L. Next base: position 61,043 of record NZ_JBTIYG010000018.1, read on the forward strand.
AGCTTCAGTCGTCCAACGAAGAACTGGAGACTTCCAACGAAGAGCTTCAATCAGCAAATGAAGAACTCACAACCCTCAACGAAGAACTGAACATTAAAACCAACGAGCTCGCCGAGCTTTCCGCACATCTCAATGCGGTTCAGAATGCGATTATCAATCCTGTTCTCGTTGTGGACGACAACTTCAACTTGATAAACATCAACGACAAATCGGCTCAGATTCTCAAGATTGGCGAGGAAAGCCTCGGTCGCAACTTCCGCTTGATGAACTCGCCTTTCGATCTCGACGCATTGTTCAAGATCATCGAAGACTGCCTGCGCTCCGGCGATCCCAAAGAGGAGCGGTTCAAATCCCGCGGTTATGATTTCGACGCGTTCTGCCTCCCCATCGTGAACCGGACCACCGGCACCATCAGTGGCGCGGTGGCAACGCTCGTGGACAACACGGTGATCCAGGAAACGCTGCGGCGAGCAGACCTGGCCAAACGCTCCATGTACCGTCTGATGGACGGAATCCCCGCGAAAGTATCAGTTCGCGACGCCTCGGGCGTCTATACCTATGTTAACCCCACCTTCTGCCAAACCGTAGGTATGTCCGAATCGGAGATTCTGGGAAAAACCGATGTGGAACTGTTTGGCGCCAGCAGCGGGAAAGTGCGACGGCAACGGGATCTGGATGCCTTGAAAGGCGAGAACGTCTCTTACGGCGACGAGGTTCACCCGGTCGACGGAAGCTCCCGGGTTTTTCACACTGCCCGGGTTCCCCTGTGGGACGACAACGGTCATATCACATCAGTTTGCTCCGTGGGCGTGGATGTTTCCGATCGGGTCCTGACCGAGACACGGCTGCGGGAACTGCAAAGCGCCATTAGCCGGGCCGAGGACGGGTTCGCCGTTCTCAAACGTCGCAATGAGCGATACTATGTATCGTTTGCCTCGCAGAAACTGTGCAGCCTCTGCAATCTTAGCGACGATGCGCTCGCGACAACGACCCTCGAAGACATTCTGTTCTGCCTGGATTCATCCCTCGCAGGAAAACGTGTGAACGAACTTGTTCGCAGGATCGGAGAAACTACGAAATGCAACTTCCAGCTCAGCGGAGCGGTCGGCGGTACGACCCAGCACTTCGATCTCAAGTCCTTCCGGGTCGATGAGCATCAGATCTTTCTCAATATCTTCGACATTACGGAGTCGAGAACCCGCGAGTTGCAACTGCGGAAGCAGGAAGAAGAGATCGAGCGCAGCGGACGTCTTGCAGCCCTCGGGCAAATGGCTGCCGGAATTGCCCACGAACTCAAGACGCCGCTTAGTACGATCCAGTCCTACGTAGATCTTATCCGGGAACTGCAGGCCCAGATGAACACCCCATCGGCGCCCCCGATTGCCGATGCGATGGACAAGATCGAAGCCACAACAACCAAGATGTCCGACATTATCGTTGGCCTCAAGTCCATCGCGCGCTCCGATCATCATGAAAGCTTTGCCCCCTGCGACCTGAATGTTCTGATCGAGGACACATTGAAGATCTGCATGTTCAGACTTCGGAATAAAGGAATCGAACTGCGGGTGGACTCCCCCAATGCGCCGATCATGGTCCATGCCCAACCTACCCAATTGAGTCAGGTTTTGATAAATCTGATCAACAATTCTGTGGATGCAATCCGGGAGCGCAGCGAGAAGTGGATTCGTCTGGAGCTGGAAGACCGGAGGAATGAGGTTGTCGTGCGTGTTGTCGATAGCGGCGAGGGGATCGCCGGGCAGTTGGCAAGTCAGGTGATGACTCCCTTTTTTACGACAAAACACGACGGTACGGGCCTCGGATTGAGTCTTTCCCAGAGTATCGTTAAAGCTCATGGTGGGCGTCTGGAGGTGGACGCCTCGTGCCCGAACACCTGTTTTCAGGTCACGATTCCCAGATCCTCCGAGGGCTTAACGAAGGACACCATGTCGGTCAGGTTGGATGAGATAAGTTGATGTGTATGGTGAAGCCACAGGTGGATCGGCCAAAGGTTCTAATTGTTGAGGATGCCGAGGATCTTCTTGACGTTTGGTTATCGTTGTTGCGGCTTAGCGGTAAGTACGTAGTAAAGGCAGTATCGAAAGGAACGACGGCGGTGGAGCTTGTCCGTTCCGGGTTCCATCCTAATGTCCTGATCACCGACTTCTTCCTCGGCGATGCCAATGGCATTCAGGTGGCCGACCAGGTCCGCTCCATCTGCGAGTCCGTCGGGGTGATCGTTGCTACCGGTAACAACGATAACGAAGCCCTGGCCGAACGGGCTGAAGCGGGCGAGATCGAACTGCTGATCAAACCCGTACGGTTTCGCGACCTCACTGCCAGCATCGATGAGCTTTTGCAGCGCAAAGGCTGTGTTTCAGTCGGCTAATCGGCGGTCGCTACCAGCGGTATGCTGAGATCCAATGGCTCGTGTGAATCTTCCCACTCCAGCCCCATTTTGCGTTCAACTCCCCGGGCCGCCCAAGGAACCTCGCGGCGCAACTCCGGTCGGTTGCGGTCAGAGGCCGTGAAAAACCCAATGGGTTTGGCTGGCCTGAAGCATGCACAGGCAGGTGCAAGGCAGGATCTGCAGTGAATGCGCTTCGGGCTTGAGAGCCGCGCCACGCCGAGCTGCGCTGCAGACCCGCGCTCCAGAGCCCCCCTCGGGGAGCACCTGAGTTTTCAGAATTTTCCAGATCTCGCAATTTCTTCAAGGAGGAAGCATGAGACTGACACGCGAAACTAACGCAATGGACGATGCCACTCGCCGCGCACAGCAGCAAATTCAGGCTGTACGTCACCGTGCGCAGAAAGAGCTGGAACGGGCAGCCGCCCGGGCGGATCGGGCGCTAGGTAAATCCAACCGCACGACCCAGCAGTATCCCGTAGTCCTGGCCGCGATCGCCGGCACCGCCGTGGTCGGTGGGGTTGCGGCGTGGTTGCTCAGTCGCAAGCGTCCGTCCTGACCGACGCTTCGGGCGCCGGCAGGCTTTCGGAACGCCGCACCAGCCTGTGCGGGCCGCCGCCCGCCCGGTGCCGGGCTTTACAGGCGCGCCGCAAAATGGAACAGTTGCAGGCCGCTTGTCTGACCGGCGAGCCGACGACCCGTAACTGAAACAGGAGGAATTATGGGATTTGCTCTTTCCGAAATGCAGGTGTCCAGTCCATCATTCAGTAACGGCGCTCCCGTTCCGAAGCAATTCACCGGCGAGGGTGACGACGTTTCCCCCGAACTGAGTTGGACCAACCCGCCGCACGGGACGGAGAGTTTTGCCGTGATCTGCCACGACCCCGACGCGCCATTGGTCTCTCGCGGTGGCAGCTACGGATTTGTGCATTGGGTGTTGTACAACATCCCGGGTACGGTCTCGAGTCTCGAGGAAGGTTGCAGCCAGTACACCGCTGGAGAAAACAATTTCGGCAATCGTGGCTATGGTGGCCCGATGCCGCCCGACGCCCACGGCACACACCATTACTTCTTCTGGGTGCTGGCACTGGACAAGGAGCTAAGCCTGGAGCCGGGGCTCACGCTTTGGCAACTGCTGGACCGGATTGAACCTCATGTGATCGGCATGAACCGGCTGGTTGGAACCTACGAACGGGCCTGACCGGGCCCTGCGGATCGGAGGGCGCCGCCATGACGCCAAGTGCACGTGAACTCATTGACGCCAAGGAGGCGACCGCTGAACTGCTCGAGCAGCTCGATTTGAGGGCATACATGTTCGAGGTGGAAGCCGGCGAGGACGCCTGGGAAGTGCATCTGGAATGCGCCCGGGATGGCGATTGGCAGACCGTGGCCATGCCCGTCAACCGGGATCAGTTGTTGGCGAGCCGCTCCGATGCCTCGACGCGGGAAGCCCTCCTGGCCGAATGGCGCTCCCGGCTCGCCGATTGATACATGACCTGAACAACGAACGGGCCCGAATACGGAACGGGACCGGGCCGTTCCTCCGCCGCGATCGGTTGTGTTAGATTGGCGACAGGATCAGGCTGGAAACCGCGATGAAATCCCCCCGCATCATTCAGAACAGCGAAGACGACATCAGTCTTCTGCTGGCAGTGCTTCCCGAATTCCTGCTCGACGAGACGGACTTTTCCAGTGAGGACCTGCTGGAGATTGTAATGGATCTTGGACGCAGGGCCGAAGCGCGCTACCCGAACCGCATCATTGCGCTCGGGGAGCGGGTCATCGATCGCGCGGATCTCGAACATGTCCTGGAACGGGTGGGCGAGTTCACCGACGATAACCGCGCCGGCATTGAGCGGACGCTTCATCGGATCTCCGCCATGCGCAATCGTCATGGGGCCATCGTGGGCCTGACGCTGCGTGTGGGGCGCGCAGTATTCGGGACGGTGGACATCGTGCGCGACCTGCTGGAAAGCGGGCGCAACATCCTGCTGCTGGGCCGGCCCGGGGTGGGCAAGACCACTTTGCTGCGCGAGGCGGCCCGTGTGCTGGCCGACCAGTTGGGCAAGCGGGTGATCGTTGTCGATACCTCCAACGAGATTGCCGGGGATGGCGATATTCCCCACCCGGGCATCGGCGCTGCGCGGCGCATGCAGGTGCCACGACCGGAACGGCAGCACGCGGTGATGATCGAGGCGGTGGAGAACCACATGCCCGAGGTGATCGTGATCGACGAGATCGGTACCAATGCCGAGACCCTCGCCGCGCGGACCATTGCCGAACGGGGGGTGCAACTGATCGGGACGGTGCACGGCAATACCCTGGAAAACCTGGTGATGAACCCCACCCTGTCGGACCTGATCGGCGGGGTGCACACGGTCACACTGAGCGACGAAGAAGCGCGCCGGCGGGGCAGCCACAAGACCATCAGCGAGCGGCGCGCGCCGCCCACCTTTGACACAGTGATCGAGATTGTGCGGCGGGACGAGTTTCTGGTGCACCCGGACACGGCCGATGCTGTGGACAAGTTGCTGGAAGGGCGGGAACCCGGCGGCGGCCGCCGCACCCGGACGGCGGAAGGTCACATCGAAGAACAGCCTTTGGAGCCGCAACAGGAAGAGCCGGTTGCCGCTCCGGTATCCCGGCCAATCCGCCCCGGGGAGCAGGAGGTTCGGATCTACCCCTATGCGATAAGCCGGGAGCTGTTGGAGCGGGTGATTCGCAGCGAACGGTTGAACGCCCGTACCACCGCCCGCCCGGAAGTTGCGGATCTGATCGTGGCCCAGCGCTCCCGGGAAGGCGATCGCCGATTGCAGTCCATGCTGGGCGCCACAGGCCTGCCCCTGCACCTGGTGAAAAACAATTCCTCGGCCCAGTTACGGAAGCTGCTCAAGAACGCGCTGAATGTGGTGGATAATGTGGATGATTCCGAAGTCCGGGAGGCCATCGCCGAAGTGGAGCACGCCATCGAGCGGGCGCTCAGCGAGAAGATCGCAGTGCCGCTGGCTCCCCGCCGCCCACCAGTGCGGAAGATGCAGCACCGGCTGGTAACCCGCTACCATTTGGAAGCGCAGAGCGAAGGACGGGAACCCCTCCGCCACCTGATCGTTCACCCGCCGGACTGAGCCTCGGCATGCTCACCGGAGGGCACCATCGCCAGCACCCGCCGGGCCTGCTCCCGCACCGAATCGGCCAATGCAGCCGGACTCAGGATGCGGAACTCACAGGGAAACCACATCAGTTGGCGGGCGAACCAGTCCAGGCTGTCCGTCCGGGAGCTGAGCAACACCCCCTCCGGATGGGGCACCAACATGCCCAGATAGTCCCCCAGATAGCCGGTGGCCGTTTCCAGGTCGGTCATCATAAGCACTTCCACGGGGACCGCCCGTTGCGCGGTTGAAAGGCTGTTTTGCAGATGGGCCGCCGGATCGAAGTCCCGGGGACGGCGAAAGTGCTCGCCCCGCAAACGCAGGGATTGAATGCGATCCACCCGGAAGGTGCGCAAGTCCTGCCGCAGATGGCACATCCCCACCACGTACCAGCGTCCGCGCCGAAACACCAGCCCGTAGGGGTCAAAGTCCCTTTCGCTCGTCCCGCCGTCTCCCGCGAGATAACTGAACCGCAGGCCCGACTGTTGCTCCGCCGCGTTGGTCAGAGTGAGCAGGATGCTGTTCCCCACCTCACGGGCACGGGGGAGAACGAGCCTCGTGGTTTCGCTCACTGCACGAACACGCCCTTTGATTGTAGCCGGCATCACCCGCTCCAGTTTCGCCTGGGCACTTGCAACGGCGGGGGCGATTTCCGACAGCCCAAGGCCGTTTGCGGAAAGCAGGCCGAGCGAGATCGCCAGAGTTTCCTCTTCCGTAAACATGAGCGGCGGCAACTTGAAACCGGCCACCAGACTGTAGCCTCCGTGCCGCCCCTGCTGGGTGGTCACCGGAATCCCCAGATCTTCAAGCACAGTGATGTAGCGCCGCACCGTGCGCCCATCCACGCCCAGGCGTCGCCCCAGTTCCGACCCGCTGATCTGGCCATGGGTCTGTAGTAATTCGAGCAGTGCAAGTACACGGGTGGTGGGCTTGGACATGGCGCTTCCCTGGACGCGGTGCGGCACCTGGCGGTGTCCCCAGCTGCCTGCGGAGATTGATCAGCGGAGCCGCGAGTTTAATGAACAACGGCGGAAAACTAGGACCGATTATATCCTAATTCGGTTTTATAGTACTTGCGACCACGGGCCGCCGATCGTCCCGACGGCCCCAAAACAAGAACCAGGAGAATGTCGTGAACACAACCTACGCTGGAAGCTGCCATTGCGGAGCCATCAAGTTCGAAGCCGATCTGGACCTGAGTCAGGGTACCGGCAAGTGCAATTGCTCAATCTGCACCAAAACCCGCTATTGGGGAGCGCTCGCCAAGCCCGAACAGTTTCGTCTTATTCAGGGGCAGGACGCTCTGGGCGACTACCAGTTCGGAACCCGGTCAGGACACCACCTGTTCTGCCGACACTGTGGGGTGCGGCCCTTCCTGCACGGTTATCTGGAGGTAATCGGAGGCGAGTACTACTCGGTGAATATCGCCTGCATCGATAACCTGGAGCCGGAGGAGTTCGCCAAACTGCCGGTGAATTACGCCGACGGCCGGGATGATAACTGGATAAACCCGCCCGCGGTCACCAGCTATCTCTGACTTGCCGGGGCGTGTTGGGTTACAGCCTGCGGCCTAACCCAATCTACGGGTGTCAGTCGCTGCGTAGGTTGGGTTAGCGAAGCGTAACCCAACAGAATGAACCAACCGGCGGGCACCAGCTTTTCCTGATTCGCCGGACTTGTGTTGGGTTACGGCCTGCGGCCTAACCCAACCTTGTATCTGTCCTGCGACTCTGGCTAGCTACCGGGGCGCGAATGAGGGGCAGGTAAGTTCGA